>DASVZD010000188.1:0-9872 GCA_036391815.1 Rhodocyclaceae bacterium | reverse complement strand
CTGGGCCTTCGCCACGGCGGCCTGCGCGGTGGCCGCCATGCTCGACCTGACGCGCATCCGCGAATTCCTCTATTTCCAGTTCTAGCGTGACGAACGCCTACGCCTCCTACCTGCGGCTGCTCGCGATCATGTTCGGCACGTCGCTGCTCGCGCTGGCGGGATTCAACTGGCTGCTCGATCCCTACGGCGTGTTCGACGCCCCCGCGCTGCCGGGCATCAACACCGTCAAGCACGGCTACGCCAACCACCTGCGGCTGGCCAAGGCGCACGCGGTGGCCCGGATCAGGCCGCGCGCCGTGATCCTCGGCAGCTCGCGCGCGGAGACGGCGTTCGACCCCGGGCATCCCGGCTTTCCCGTGCGCCCGGTGTACAACCTCGCCATGTCAGGCGCAGGCATCTACGAGATGCTGCGCTACCTGCAGCATGCCGAGAGCGTGCGGCGGCTCGACCTCGCAGTGGCGGTGGTCGACTTCTTCGGCTTCAACGCCGCCTGGCCGGTGCAGCCGGGCTTCGAGGAGTCGCGCCTGCGCGCGACGGCAGACGGGACGCCGTCGGGCGGCTCCGCGACCGACCTGCTCGCCGCGCTGCTGTCGCGCGATGCCACGGCCGACAGCTGGTGGGAGCTGCGCCACCAGCGCGACGGGGGCACCACGTACGATCCGCGCACCGGGCTGCGCGACGAGAGCTTCGACGCCCCCGCCATCCTCGCGGCCGGCGGGTATCGCGAAGCCTTTCGCAACAACGCGGACTACTTCGTCCGCTATGGCTACTACCCGAGCAAGCCGCCGCGGCCGTTCGCCTTTGCCGACCGCCAGGCGGACAGCTTCGCCAGCTTCCGCCGGCTGATGGACACCGCCCATGCGAACGGGACGCGGCTCATCCTGGTCATTCCGCCCGTGCATGCCGAACAACTCGAGTTGATCCACGTTCTCGGGCTCTGGCCGCTGCTGGAACAGTGGAAGCGCAACCTGGCGGGCCTCGTTGCCGACGACGCCGCGCGCCACCCGGAGGCCCGGGCCTGCGAGCTTTGGGACTTCAGCGGATACAATGACATCACGCTGGAGCCGGTGCCGGCCGCCGGCGATGCGGTGACCCGCATGCATTGGTACCGCGAAGGTTCCCACTTCACGCGCGCCGCCGGCGACCTGGTGCTCGACCGCATCCTCGGCACGCCCGGCCGCGCCTACTCAGGCCCGAAAGGATTCGGCATTCGTCTCGACCGCGACAACGTGGAGCAAGTGCTCGCCGCCGCACGCGCGGGCCGGGAACGCTGGCTGGCGTCGCATGCAGAGGTGGCCGCCGACGTCGCCCGCATTGCCGCGCGCTATCCGCAGAACCACCAGCCGAGCACCCAGGATCGGTAGCCATGCATCTGCTGTACGTCTTCCCCGAGCCTCTGCCGCTGCCTCGCGCGCGCGGCGTGCAAGTCACGCACTTCGTCCATGCATTGGCGGAAACCGGCATCCGGGTGACGCTGGCCAGCGTGCCGGTGGCGGCCAGCCCGCATCCGTTCCGGACCATCGGCAAGGAACTGCCGGCGGCAGTCGAGCTCCTTCCGCTGCAGCGGGGACTGCCGCCGCCGCTGTCGAAGCTGCGCATGCAATCGAACCGCCTGTTCCTGTGGCGCCTGGGCCGGCGGCTGGAGCGCATGCGCGCCGCCGGGGACTTTCCCGACGCCGTGCTGGTGCGGCACGTCAAGCTCGCTTTCGGCCTGCTGCGGCGCTTCCCCGAACTGCCGCTGATCTACGAGGCCCACGAGGTGTTCGCGGAAGCGGCGCCACCGCGCCGGCGCCGGCGCATGGAACGCATGGAGCGCGCCGTACTGGAGCGCGCCGCGCTGGTCACGTCGATCTCCCAAGGCGCCGCCGACGGGCTGCGCCGCCATTACGGCCTGACGCGCGCAATGCCTCTGCTGCCGAGCGCCGTCGACTACCCGGCGACGATCGCCGCCAAGCCCTGGCATGACGCGGCAGCGCACGTGATATACGCCGGCAGCCTGTTCCCGTGGAAAGGCGTCGGCGACCTGCTCGACGCGGCGGCACAGCTGCCGGGCTATCGCATCACGATCCTCGGCGGCTCCGCCGAGCAGATCGAGGCGCTCCGCTCCCGCATCGCATCGGGAGGCGCCGAGGTCCGGTTCACCGGACACCTTCCCCACCACGAGGTCGGCAAGCACCTCGATGCGGCCTGCATCGCGGTGCTGCCCAACCGCGGCGAGGGGGTCAGCCAGTTTACGTCGCCGCTCAAGCTGTTCGAATACATGGCTGCCGGCTGCGCGGTGGTCGCCACCGACCTGCCGGCATTCCGCGAGGTGCTGGGAGCGGACGATGCGGCATGGGCGCGGGACGGCGACCCCGCGTCGCTGGCCGCCGCCATCCGGGACACCGCCGGAAATCCAGAACGCGCGGCGCGCATGGCCGTGGCGGGCCGCCGGATTGCTGCCGGCTATTCGTGGCGCGGCCGGGCCGAGCGCTTGCGCGATCTGGTGGAGGAGGTGCTCGGGCATGAGCGCTGAGGCACCCCGCATATCGCGGCACGAAATGCTGTTCTGGCTGCTCCTCGGGGACCTGCGCCAGCCACGCCCCCCGGATGGCGGGCCATGAAGCGCGTCTGCTACCAGATCAACCGCCAGCGCCATTTCGGCGGGGGCGAGGTCTATACGCAGTTCCTGACGCGCGCACTGGTTGAGCTCGGCTGGCAGGTCATCCTGTTCGTCGACCCGCGCGCCGGCTTCTGGCGCCAGTTGGACATGGCGGACGCTCGCATCGTGCCCGTGCCCGACCTGGCGGCCGTCGACGCGGCGAGCGCCGAAGCTGGGGTGATGATCGCGCATGCTGCGGCATCGGGCCCTGCCTGGGAAGCGCTCGCGGCGCGCCACCGGCTGGCCTGCCTGTGCCACATGCCGATGCAGGACCGCGATGTCTCGGGCTTTCGCGCGGCGCGCCTCGTGCTCGCCGTCTCCGGCTACGTCATCGATACGCTGCGCGCCCGGGGCGTGGCGAACGTGCATCCCGAGCCCATGTACGGCGTCGCGGCGCTCGATCGCAACGCCGACCGGCGCCTCGCCGCCGCACCGGCACGCGGCGAACTTTATGACTGGGACCGACGCAAGTTCCGCGACCGGCTGCTGGCCGCGACGCAGCCGGTCTGGCGGCGATGGGATCAAGCTGCGCCGGGCGGGCGGCGCCCGGGGATCAGCCTGGGCATCGTCTCGCGTCTCACCCCGATCAAGCAGTTTCCGGCGCTGTTCAACATCATCGCGCCGCACCTCGCCTCACGCGACGGTGTCTTCCTCGAGGTATTCGGCAGCGGGGGCTACGCTTCGGTTCGCGACTTGCGAGCCGCCCTGGCGCCGCTCGGCGACCGCGCGCGCTTCTGGGGTCACCAGGCCGACGTGCGGCCGGCATACCGCTTCGTCGACTACGTCCTGTCGGGCCTGCCGGAACTGGAGGCGCTCGGCCTCAACCTGATCGAAGCGCAGTACAGCGGCACCCCTGTACTCGCCGTCGACGCGCCGCCGTTCACCGAGACGGTGAAACCGGCGAGCAGTGGCTGGCTCTACCGCGACCCGCGGCTGGACGGCGGCGCCGATTTCGCCGCGCTGCTCGACCGCATCCTCGCCTCGCCGGCACGGCCGAATCCGCTGGACGATGCCGCGCATCTGGAGCGGTTCTCCTTCGACAGCTTCCGCCGGCGCGTGGCACGCGTGTTGGACGGACTCGGCGGCTGAAGACGTCGACTCCGCGCTCCGGCCTTACTTGACGGCCAGGACGCGAGCGAACTTCGGGGTATCGACCAGGGTTCTCAGGTTCGGCAGGTGGCGCGCCAGCACCTCCATGCCGTCCGTGTTCTTGCGGATGTCGAGGATCAGGCGTCCGCCCGGGTTCAGGCGCTGCGCGACCTGTTCGGCATAGGTGGCGACGGGATAGTGGAAGCCCCAGGAAATCAGCGAAATCACCAGGTCGAATTGCCGGTCGCCGGGAATCCGGCCGTCGTCGCCCACTTCGTGCGGGAACACCCGCTCGGCCGGAATGCCGTTGTCGACCAGGAAGCGCCTGGCGTGCTCGAGCGAATTGTAGAAGGCGGCGCGGTCCCGGAAGTGGTAGTAGACCTGCTCCTCGACGCGCGACTTGTCGAGCAGGTGGAATTCGAGGTTGGCGGGACGGCCGTAATGGCGGTGCAGGAAGACGTCGATGCCGGCAATGCCGCAGCCGATGTCGAGGATCGCCGCAGGATCCGGCGGCAGGTGGTCGCGGATGGTCAGGTACTCGTCGTGCATGTCTGCAGCGAAGGCGTCCCGGATGGCGTCGCCGCGCCAGCGGCTTTCCAGCCGCACCATGGCGTCGAACGACGGCGCCATCCGCAGGCCCTTCAGCAGACGGTAGAGCGGATGGCGCGGATGGCTGAGGTAGGCGGTCCGTTGCAGCAGGATGAAGGGCAGGGCTTCGTTCTCGACGGCCAGGCGCGGCTTGTCGGATGCGGCGTGCTGTTGCATGGTCAGCTTTCTTCGGTCTTGGTTGATTCGGCTTGCGCCGCGCGCACGCGCTCGGCAACCCGCTGCTCGAGCGCCGCGAGATAACGGCTCTGGTGCAAGTATCCCTTGAAATGCACGACGGCGCTGCGCTCGTCGAAGCGCAGTTCTTCGTCGATATAGGTGTTGTTGAATTCCTCGCAGGGCAGCAGCCGGAGACGGATGCCGCCGCCCAGCAGCAGCGGCCTGCGATAGCCGTCGAAGGCGCACGGATCGGCCTCCAGGCACAGCACCGACAGCGCCGTCTGCTCGATCATGTGATAAGGGATCCGCTCCATCGCGCCGCACCAGAGATCCAGGAACCGCCGTGATGCCTGGTTGCCGCGCAGGAACATGACTCCCGCATTGACGGCATGATAGGGCAGCGGCCGTTCCATGCGCACCCCGGGGTCGATGCCGACCTTGACGTCGGCCAGCCGGCGCAGCGTCAGCGCGACGTCGAAATCCTCGTCGAACACCGGTCCGAGCGGACGCCATGGCACGGCATCAGCGTCGAGGAAGATCCAGTCGCCCGGATTGCCGTCCAGCAGATCCTTGGCGCAAGCGGCCTTCTGCGCCCAGATGCGGATCTTGCGCCGCTGCTGCGCCAACCAGGCCGCCTTGTCGATGATCCAGGCGTCGCGGGCTTTTCCCGTCAGCCGCTTGCGCAGGCGGCGCGAGCGATACTTGATCTCGTCGCGCAACGACCAGCGCGGGTGGAAGTAGCCGAAGTCGACGCCGTCGGCCCATGCCGTTCGCATCCAGCGGCGCTCGGGCCACGGCACGACGGTCAGGCGCCCGTCGGTCTGCGCCAGCGCGCGCAAACGCGCCGACGGCTCCTGGCCGACGTCGTATGCGACAACGCGCGCGTCCGGATGGAAGCAGCGGATGGCGCGCAGGCCGAGTTCGAGGAACCCGGCGAAGGCGTCGTCGAGGACGTAGAAGAAGTTCGGTGCAGCCGGCACTTGAGACGAGCCCGTTTCTTGTATCTAATGGCGGGCGCCGCGGGAACTGCGGCGACCTAGCCCGAATACATGCAGATCAAGGAAGACGCGCATTTTCTCATCATTCGCCGCGACAATATCGGCGACCTGCTGTGCACGACGCCGCTGCTGCGCGGCCTCCGGCAGCGCTTCCCCGGCGCCTGGATCGGCGCCCTGGTGAATTCGTACAACGCGCCGGTGCTGGCGGGCAATCCCGACGTCGACGCGATCTACAGCTACGACAAGCTCAAGCACCTGCCGCCGGGACGATCGCGCGCCGGGGCGCTGTTCGAGCGCGCGCGCATGATCCTCTCGCTGCGCCGCCGGCGCATCGACTACGCGATCCTGGCGGCGCCGGGATTCCAGTCGAGCGCCTTGCGCTTCGCGCGCCTGGCGGCGCCGCGGCATGTCGTCGGATATGGAGCTCCCGGCAACGAGGTCGATCTCTGCGTGGCCCCAGACGCGGCTCGCCGTCTGCACGAGGCGGAAGCCTGCTTCCGCCTGCTCGAGCCGTTCGGCATCACCGGCAACCCGCCGCCGATGGCCCTCTCCGCCGATCCCGCGGTCGCCGCGGCGCTGCGCGCGCTGCCCGGCTGGCAGGCCGTGGCATCCGGCGGCGGACCGCTGGTCGGCCTGCACATCAGCGCCCGCAAGCCGCCGCAACGCTGGCCCGTGGAGCGCTTCGCCGAACTGGCAAAGCGCCTGCATGCCTCGCATGGCGCGCGCTTCCTGCTGTTCTGGGCGCCGGGCAGCGCCGACAACGCGCTACATCCGGGCGACGACGACAAGGCCGCCGCGCTGACGTCGGAACTGAAGAAGCTGCCGGCATTGCCCGTGCCGACGAGGAGCCTGCCCGAGCTCATCGCCGGCCTGTCGCTGTGCGACCGGGTCGTATGCAGCGATGGCGGCGCCATGCATATCGCCGCCGCGCTCGGCAAGCCGATCGTCTGCTTCTTCGGCAATTCGGATGCCGCGCGCTGGCATCCCTGGGGCGTGCCTCACGTCGTGCTGCAGAAGGAGAGCCGCGACGTCGCGGACGTCACGGTCGACGAGGCCTGCGCCGCCTTTGCGCGGCTCGATTAAGGCTTAGTGCGCCTCGTCCCAGTTGGCGCCGACGCCGACGTCGACGACCAGCGGCACGGCCAGCTTCGCCACGCCGCCCATCAGTTTCGGCAGCGCCTCGCGCACGGCGGCGAGCTCCTCTTGCGGCACTTCGAGCACCAGCTCGTCGTGCACCTGCAGGATCAGCTTGGTCGCCAAGCGCCGTTCGTAGAGCCAGCCTTGCACGGCGATCATCGCCAGCTTGATGAGGTCGGCCGCCGTGCCCTGCATCGGCGCGTTGATGGCGGCGCGCTCGGCCCCCTGGCGGCGGCCGACGTTGCCTGAGCGGATCTCGGGCAGCCAGAGGCGGCGGCCGAACACCGTCTCGACGTAGCCGGTCTCGCGCGCCTGCTGGCGCGTCTCGTCCATGTAGCGGGCGACGCCCGGGTAGCGGGCGAAGTAGCGGTCCATGTAGGAGGCCGCGGCCTGCCGTTCAAGGCCCAGCTCGCGCGCCAGGCCGAAAGCGCTCATGCCGTAGATGAGGCCGAAGTTGATCACCTTGGCGGCGCGCCGCTGGTCGGGTCCGACCTCGAGCGGCGTGACGCCGAAGATCTCCGCGGCGGTGGCGCGGTGCACGTCCTCGCCGCGCGCGAAGGCGTCGAGCAGGCGGGCGTCGTTCGACAGGTGCGCCATGATGCGCAGCTCCACCTGCGAATAGTCGGCCGAAACCAGCACGTGGCCGGGCGGCGCGATGAACGCCGAGCGGATGCGGCGGCCCTCGGCCGTCCGCACGGGGATGTTCTGCAGGTTCGGCTCGGAACTGGCCAGCCGGCCGGTGACCGCCACCGCCTGGGAGAACGAGGTATGCACGCGGCCGGTGGCGGGATTCACCATGCGCGGCAGCTTGTCGGTGTAGGTGTTCTTCAGCTTGGCGAAACCGCGGTGCTCGAGGATCTTCTTCGGCAGCGGGTAGTCGAGCGCGAGCTGCTGCAGCACTTCCTCGTCGGTCGACGGCGCCTTGGTCGGCGTGCGCTTGATGACCGGCAGGCCCTGGCGCTCGAACAGGATCTCGCACAGCTGCTTGGGCGAGGCGAGGTTGAACGGCCCGCCGGCGATCTCGTGCGCCTCGGCTTCCAGGGCCATCAGCTTGCGTCCCAGCTCGTCGCTCTGCTGGGCCAGCGCGAAGACGTCGATCAGCACGCCGTTGCGCTCCATCCGGTAGAGGATCTCGGCGACCGGCAGCTCGATGTCGCGATAAAGGCGCTCGAGCTTCTCCTCTGCCGCCAGCTGCGGGGCCAGTGCCTGATGCACGCGCAGCGTGACGTCGGAATCCTCGGCGGCATATTCGGCAGCCCGTTCGACGGGCACTTCGGCGAACGAGATGCGCGAGGCGCCCTTGCCGGTCACGTCGTCGTAGCTGATGGTCGACAGGCTGCAGTGGCGCGCCGCCAGCGATCCGAGTTCGTGGCTCTTGTCGGATTCGAGCACATAGGATTCCAGCAGCGTGTCGTCGTGGATGCCGCGCAGTTCGACATCGTGGTTCTTCAGCACGTGGCGGTCGTACTTGAGGTGCTGGCCGACCTTGGCGTGCTCGGCCGATTCGAGCCAGGGCTTGAGCTTCGCCAGCGCTGCGTCGAACGGCAGCTGCTCGGGCACCCCCGCATAGGCGTGCGCCAGCGGCAGGTAGGCCGCCTCCCCGGCCGTGACGGCGAACGACATGCCGACGATGCGGGCCTTCATCGGGTCGAGGTCGGTGGTCTCGGTGTCGAAGGACGTCAGCGGCGCCGCCATGAGCTTCGCCAGCCAGTGATCGAACTGCGGCCAACTGACGATGGTCTCGTAGCCGTCGCGATGGTCGGCGGAGAGCACCGGCGCCTCCGCGGCAACCGGGGTCGGTCCCCGGCTTTCCGAAAAACGGGGTCTGTCCCCGGTTTCTTCCTTCAGCCACTGCTTGAATTCGAGGCGGGCGAAGAGGGCGGCGAGCTGCGCGTGGTCGGGCGGCTGCGGCGCCATGTCAATGACGCCCAGCGGCAATTCGAGGTCGCAGACGACGGTGACGAGCTTGCGGCCGAGCGGCAGGAAGTCGAGGTGCTTGCGCAGGTTCTCGCCGACGACGCCGCCGATCTCGGCGGCATGGTCGGCCACGCCGTCCAGCGTGCCGAACTGGGTGAGCCATTTCACGGCGGTCTTGGGTCCCACCTTCGCGACGCCGGGCACGTTGTCGACGCTGTCGCCGACCAGGGTCAGGTAGTCGACGATGCGCGCCGGCTCGACGCCGAACTTCGCCAGTACCGCCGCCTCGTCGAGGTATTCGTTCGACATGGTGTTGACCAGCCGCACATGAGGATTCACCAGCTGCGCGAGGTCCTTGTCGCCCGTCGAGATCAGCGTGTCGATGCCCTGCGCCGCGGCCTGCTTCGCCAGCGTGCCGATGACGTCGTCGGCCTCGACGCCGTCGATCATCACCAGCGGCCAGCCCAGCGCGCGGATGCATTCATGCAGCGGCGCAACCTGCGCGGCGAGGTCGTCCGGCATCGCCGGGCGGTGCGCCTTGTATTCCGGATACCATTCGTCGCGGAAGGTCTTGCCCTTGGCGTCGAAGATCACGGCGCGGTAATCCGCCTTGTGATCGGCTTCCAGGCGCCTTAGCATATTGATCACGCCGTAGATGGCGCCGGTCGGCTGGCCGGCCTTGTTGCGCAGGTCGGGCAAGGCGTGAAAGGCCCGATAGAGATAAGACGAACCGTCAACCAGAAGCAGCATCGAGAGGGAAGAGTATGAGCGCGAGAGACAAACTGCCGAACGCCGCCGATCCGTGGCTGACCCGGCCCACCATCACCGCCCGGGAGTCGTGGCGCGTTTTCGGCATTATGTCAGAGTTCGTCGAGGCGACCGAACGGCTGTCCAGCATCCGGCCGGCGGTCAGCATCTTCGGCAGCGCCCGCGTGCCGGTCGATTCGCCGGTGTACCACATGACCGAGCACATCGCGCGGCTGCTGTCCGACGCGGGCTTCGCCGTCATCTCGGGCGGCGGTCCCGGCGTCATGGAAGCGGCCAACAAGGGCGCCTACGAGGGCAAGAGCCCGTCCGTCGGCCTCAACATCCAGCTGCCGATGGAGCAGAAGGCCAACCCCTACCAGGACATCTCCCAGAGCTTCCGCCACTTCTTCGCGCGCAAGTACATGTTCGTGCGCTTCGCCACCGCCTACGTCGTGATGCCGGGCGGCTTCGGCACGCTCGACGAACTGACCGAGGCGCTGGTGCTGATCCAGACCGGCAAGTCGCGCCGCATTCCCATCATCCTGGTCGGCACCAGCTTCTGGCGCGGCCTGCTCGAC
>DASVZD010000187.1:0-9469 GCA_036391815.1 Rhodocyclaceae bacterium | reverse complement strand
GACCGTCTTGCCATCCACCGTCCCGGCCAGCGCGGCCTTCGCCAGGCCAGGCCCGATCGAGGCGGCCAGTTCGGCGACGGTAACGGGGTTGTCGAATTTGCGTTCAGAACCGTCGGGAAGACGAATCGCGGGCATGATGGGATTCCTTGGATCGGCGTTTGCCGGAATAAAAAAGTGCGGTCGAGCCGCACTTTCGGGAAATACGAACTCTACCGGTCTGGTTTCAGATTGCGGTGCAAGTTCGAGTTCGGAAGACCATTGCGCTTTCCCGTGTTTAGATCAAAAACGGCGCAAATTCTATCATAGGAAGGAAGCCGACGAGCCCGCGCTCCAGGCTATTTCCCCTCGCCGGCCCATTCCGTGAGCAGCCCGAAATTCCCCAGCGACTGCAAATGGAAATAGACGGGCGCGAGCCACCCCCGTCGGCGCCAGTCGAGAAATGCAGCGTCTTCCACGGCCGCGAGTCTTTCTTCGTCGAGGATGCGAAACCCGGTCAAGGAGAAGCGCGGCGCGCCCGGAAGCTCAATGTGAGCCTGCCGGTCGATCAGCAGGCCTCGTTCCGCCAGCGCAGCGCCGAACTCGCGCGTCGCCGTAAACTCGCTCTGGAACGCCGCCAGGAACTTCATGGCGTCGCCGACGAGCGGCGAAGGATTGCCGTCGACGAACAGCGGCTCCCGCTGCCCCGAGCCGGCGAAGTGCTCGGCGGCCTCGTCGATGCAGAGCACGAACTGCCGCTCCGGAGTTTCCATGAAGATGAACGGATAACGGCGCAGGTGGGCCGGCACGTATCGCCCCTTGCGCCAGCGGCCGGCCTCGTCGACCAGCAGGTTGTGCCCCTGCTGCAGGCCAAGGAGGACAAAGGGCTGTGCCGAATCGACGGCAAAGACGATCGGATAGTCCCGCGCGGCCGCGGCAAACTCGCCGAGGGTGATCGGCACGGCGATGTGGCGGCGCGCAAAGCCGAAGCCGGCCTGGCGGTCGATCGCCAGCGCCTTGTGGAGGCTGCGGTCGAGCGGTCGGGGCTGTTGGAACAAGTCCTTCACGGGCGCCGCCTCGCTGTCATTGCCGATCGCCATGCCGCAACCTCCAAGGCCTGAATTCGGCAGATTATAGGGGACCAAAGATCGCGAAGCGGCGCGCGGATGGCAAAGGGCAGCCGTAATGCGATTGGCATTGAATATGCTCACGACATCGTCTATCATCGCCGACCCGACCCATTGCTGTTCAGACGAGCGAGCGAGGAGGCTGGTTATGCGTAAGGACTTGCCGGAGCATGCCCCCAACCTGATCGGAACATCGTCCCGCTTCAAGCAGGTCGTCGCCCAGATCCAGCGATTGTCCGAGGTCGATGCAACGGTCTTGATCTCCGGCGAATCGGGAACCGGCAAGGAAGTCGCCGCGCGGGCCATCCACTATCTCAGCGAGCGGCGCGACCGCCCCTTCGTGCCGGTCAATTGCGGCGCCATTTCGGAACATCTGGTGGAAAGCGAGCTGTTCGGCCACGAGCGCGGCGCCTTCACCGACGCCAAGGTCACCTACCAGGGGCTGGTGGGCGAGGCCGACGGCGGCACGCTGATGCTCGACGAGGTCGACGCGCTCAGCTTGAAGGCACAGGCGGCCCTGCTGCGCTTCCTGCAGGACCACAGCTACCGCCGGCTCGGGAGCGGCGTGCAGCGGCAGGCGGACGTCCGCGTCCTGGTAGCCAGCAACGCGGACCTGGAAGCCCTCGTCAAGGCGCGCCTGTTCCGGCAGGACCTGCTCTACCGGCTCAACGTCCTATCCCTTGAAATGCCGCCCCTGCGCGAGCGGGGCAGCGACGCCGTGGAGTTGGCGGGCGCCTTCCTCGCCCGGCTGGCTCGCCGCTATCGCATGCCGAACAAAGCGCTGCATCCCGATGCCGTCGCGTTCATCGCGCAGTATCGGTGGCCGGGCAATGTGCGGGAACTGGAGAACGTCGTCCATCGAGACTTCCTCATGTGCCGTCAGTCGGAACTGACGCTGGAAGACGCCCGGTTGCGGCTCGCCGCGGACACGAGGTCCACGGCTGTCTGCGCGGCCGGGACCCGGTTCAAGGAAGCAAAGGCGCGGGCCGTGGCCGAATTTGAGCGCCTCTACGTCCGCGAGATCCTGGCCCTGGCGGAAGGCAACCTCTCGGCCGCCGCCCGACTGGCGGGCAAGGACCGCAGCGCCTTCGGCAAGCTGGTGCGAAAGTATCGCATCGCTCAATGGCCGCTCCGCCGCGAAGCCTCGCCAGGTTGAATCCTTCACCGTGAAGTAGTGGGCCGTCGGTTCGACGCGGCGCCATGCGGAAGGCGCCGGGCACGACTGTTGCGCATACCGAGCGATAGACAGTCTTCGCGCCCATGGACGAAACCCTGGTCACTTCCATTGCCGTCGCCATTCTTGACTATCTGCGCTCGCATCCCCGCAGCGCCGATACGCTCGAAGGCATCCAGCAATGCTGGCTCGGCTCGGAGGACGACAACCCGGCCATCGTCCTGCTCGCCTTGGAGCGACTGGAAGCGGACGGCCTCGTAGAGCGATTGCCCATCGGCAACCGGCTGCTCTGGCGCAAACACCGATCCGTCTGACGGCCGCCCTCCCCATCACCCCGACAGCCGCGCCACGACTGGCGATGGCGCCCTCCGCATGCCGTCGCCCTCTCGACTTGCCCGCCTGCGGGCAAATACATCCCGGACGCGTATTTTTCTTCCCCGCCATCGCCTCGCCATGCCGCGGCGGCGAATCCTCCGGCCGACGCGGCCTGCCGCGGCCCGCTTCGTTCGGGAGTGATGCTCCACCCTGGGAAGAAATGTTCCCAGAAACCATGACTTCTGCATGGCGCCACCCCAAGAACGCGTGTTGGCGCCGTATTTCCGCCTGGCACGCGGCTTGTATAGGAAGCCGGGCATCTGCCTCGTTCGTCGCCATGCGCAGTTCAAGACGAATGGAGGGAAGGGGCCGCGGACCGGCGGCGCCGACTAGGGCCTCCCGGGCATTCTGCCGGCGCGGCGTTCGAACACAGACTTTGGAGCGACCAGACAAATGTTGGGAAGCGTTCAGGACAAACTGCTGCGGGTCCGCCCGCCACGAGTGCGCATAACCTACGACGTCGAGACGGGCGGCGCGATCGAGAAGAAGGAACTGCCTTTCATCGTCGGCATCCTCGCCGACCTGTCGGGCGACCTGGATCCGGCGGCCGAGCCGCCGCCGCCCATCAAGGACCGCAAGCTCGTCGAGATCGACCGGGACAACTTCGACGACCTGATGAAGTCGATTGCGCCGCGCGTATCGATCGCCAAGGTCGACAGCGTGCTGCCCGGCACCAGCGGCAAACTCAGCGGCGCCATCAACTTCTCCTGCCTGGAGGATTTCACCCCCATCAAGGTGATCGGCAAGGTCGAGCCGCTCAACAACCTCTACAACTCGCGCAAAGCGATCCGCATGCTGCAGGCGAAGGCGGAGGGCAGCGACGTGCTGCAGAAGCTCTTCGAACTGGGCGTCGCGTTCTCCAGCGACCCCAAGGAGGACGGCACCGCCGTGCGCGGCGACCTGGATACCGCCTTCAACGGCAAGAAGCCCGAAGAATGGGCGCAGACGGCGCTTCCCGCCGACCTCGAGAAGCTCGTCAAGTCTTATTACACGGCCCCGGACGGCACCGAGGACGCGGCCCGCAAGGCCTCCTTGCTGGAGACTCTCGGATACTTCCATCAGGAGGTGATCACCCGGCTGCCAGCCAACAATCCCGCTGGCGCTTCGGCCCTGATGGACAGCCTGGTGGCGAACATCGACATCGACTTGAGCAGGCAGCTCGGCGAGATCATGCATGCGCCGAACTTCCAGGCCGTCGAAGCCACCTGGCGCGGCCTGGCCTACCTGGTGTCGCGCACGGAGACCGGTGCCCTCCTCAAGCTGCGGGTCCTCAACGCCACCAAGAAGGACCTCTCCGACGACTTGATGAAGGCCGTCGAGTTCGACCAGAGCGGGCTGTTCAAGATGGTCTACGAAGCCGAATACGGCACCTACGGCGGCTTCCCCTACAGCGTCCTGGTGGGCGCCTACGAGTTCGGCCGCGACCCCGCGGATCAGGACCTGCTGGCCAAGATCGCCGAGGTGGCGGCCGCGGCGCATGCGCCCTTCATCGCCGCCGCCGACGCCCAGCTGTTCGACCTCGCCGGCTACAACGACCTGGCGCGTCCCCGCGACCTGCAGAAGATCTTCGAGAGCGACGAACTGGCCCAGTGGAAAGCCTTCCGCGATTCGGAGGACTCGCGCTACGTCACCCTCACCCTGCCCAAGGTGCTGTTGCGCCTGCCCTACGGCACCGACATGAAGGAGCCGAAGGCCGGCGCCAAGCGCAAGCGCGTGCCCGTGCCCGCGGAAGGCCTGGTGTTCGAGGAGTTGAAGTCTGCCGTGCCGTCGCAGGACGCCAAGGGCTTCCTCTGGGGCAACCCGGCCTTCATCCTCGCCGAGCGCATCACCAACGCGTTCTCCCTCTACGGCTGGACCGCCGCCATCCGCGGCGTCGAAGGCGGCGGCCTGGTGGAGGGCCTGCCCGTCTACACCTACACCTCCGACGAAGGCGACGTCGACATGATCTGCCCCACCCAGGTGTCGATCACCGACCGCCGCGAGAAGGAACTCAACGACCTCGGCTTCATGGCCATCTGCCATTGCAAGAAGAGCAACAAGGCGGCCTTCTTCGGCGGCCAGACCACCAACCTGCCGAAGAAGTACGTCTCCGACCTGGCCAACAGCAATGCGCAGATCTCGGCCATGCTGCCCTACATCCTGGCCGCCTCGCGTTTCGCCCACTACATCAAGGTCATCATGCGGGAGAAGATCGGCAGCTTCCTGACGCGCGGCAACGTCGAGAGCTTCCTCAACAACTGGATCGCACAGTACGTGCTGCTCGACGACAACGCGACCCAGGGCATGAAGGCGGCATACCCGTTGCGCGCAGCGCAGATCAGCGTCACCGACGTGCCGGGCAAGCCGGGCGCCTACCGGGCGACGATCTTCCTCAAGCCGCACTTCCAGCTGGAAGAGCTGACCACCTCGATCCGCCTGGTCGCCGAACTGCCGGCCTGACGACGCGCGATCACATCTAACGAGGCAAACACATGGACCTGATTCTCTTGCAGCCCGGCGACCAGAGCCTGTTCGGCGGGGACAACACGTGGAAGACCGGCGGCAGCCTGATCGACAAGGAATGGCGGGATTCCGTCACCATGAGCGACCTGAAGAACTGCATCGAGCTGGTGTCGATCCACCAGGGCATCAAGCAGCAGATGACAACGGACGTCTCCAACTCGGCGCGCACTTCGGGCCGGCCGATCATCACCGAGTTCACCTGCGTCAAGTACGCGGACAAGCTCTCGGTCAAGTTCTTCGACCTGTGCCTGCGCGCCAAGCCGCTGGGCTCCGGCGACGGCCAGCCGACCAAGATCTACGTCTGCCGCAATTCGGGGGAGCAGACCTCGGTGATCCTGACCATGGCCTTGCGCGACGCCATGATCAGCGAGATCCAGTTCCAGTCCCATCCCGACGACATGCCGACCGAGCAGTTCAAGCTCAACTTCACCGAGATCCTCTGGCAGCACACGGTGCAGCTGGCCGATGCCAGCATTGCCGGCCAGCTCTCCAGCGGCTGGTCGCTGGCGCGCAATCGTCCCCTCACGGACGGCAAGTTCACTTGATCCGGCCGGCGCCGCGCTCCCCGGACGCGGCGCCTCGCCTCTACAAGGAGACGATCGGTGCAGTACCTGTTCGAGCGGCTGGCACAGGCCGAGGGTGAACCTGCGCACCTCGGTGCCAGGGAGCGGCTGCAGGTGGACGTCATGCGGCAGATCCAGTGCATCGTCGCGGCGCGGCCTCTCCTGGGGTCCGCCGCGACGGACGCGTCCCTCGACCTGCTCTCGTTCGGCGCCGAGGCCGTCACCGACCTGGCTCGCGGCAACGCCCAGGAACTCGCCCGCTACGGGCGGCGCCTGGAGAAGCTCATCGCCCACTACGAGCCTCGCCTCGAGCATGCCTCGGTCACCGTCGAACCCGGCGGCAGCCTGATGTCGCCGTTCAAGATCGTCGTGTCCGGCTCGCTGCCGTCCGAGGACGGCTTGCGCAAGCCGACGCCCGTGAGCTTCGAAGCGCGGACGCCCCACCGCTAGGACGACGACATGGACGGCAGACTGCGCCACTACTTCGTCGAGGAACTCCAGGCCCTGCGCGAGGGCGCGGCGGAATTCGGCAAGGCGAACGACAAGACCGCGCAGGCCCTGGCCATGACCGAGGGCAACAGCCGCGACCCCCAGGTGGAAGTGCTGCTCGAGTCCTTCGCCTTCCTCACCGGCCGGCTGCGCCACCAGATGGACGAGGACGAGGCCCTGCTGCCCAACGCCCTGCTCGGCCACCTCTACCCGCACCTGGAAGCGCCCGTACCCTCCATGTTCGTCGCGCGGGTGGAGGTCAAGGGCGATCCCGACGTGCTCGAGCGCCATCGCCTGTTCTACGCCGATACGATGCGCAAGTCCGAGCCGCTGCCCACCGAGTGCCGCTTCCGCAACTGCTACCGCACGCCGCTGTGGCCGCTGGAGATCGCCGACATCCGGCTGGCGGCGGTGAACCATTACGAAGAACTCGGGCGCGACCCGCAGGTGCACTCGGCCCTGCGCGTGCGCGTCCGCCGCACGGGCGGCGACGCCATCGCCGCCATGAAGCTCGATCGCCTGCGCTTCTACCTGGACGCCGAGAACCCGTACGCGACCCGCCTCTACGATTGGCTGGCGGTGGATCGCGTCGGCATGGCGGTGCAGATCCCCGGGCAGGAGGGCATACGCCGCATCGACAACACCCACTTCCGCTGGCTCGGCTTCGAGGACGACGAGGCCGCGCTGCCGCTGGCGCAGGGCACCCATCCGGGCTACCGCATCGTCCAGGAGTACTTCGCCTTCCCCGAGAAGTTCTTCTTCTTCGAAGTCGACGGACTGGAGCTGGCGGGTGCCGGCGACGCCTTCGATCTGCATTTCCTGCTCAAGGCACCGCCCGAGAAGGACCTGGAAGTGGGCTGCGAAGCCCTGATGCTCAACTGCCTGCCGCTCGTCAATCTCTATCCGCGCCGCCTGGAGCCGCTGGCCCTGGACCAGACCGAATACGAATACCGCCTGGTGGCCGACCGGCAGCACCACGAGCACTGCGAGATCCACCAGGTGACGAAGCTGGAGGCCATGCGTCCCGACGCCAGCCCCCGGCCGCTCTACCCCTGCTTCGCGCTCGACGATTTCGCCCAGCTGGCCAAGCAGGACTACTTCCACGTCCTGCGCCGCGGCGACAGCCCGCTGCACGGCGTGCCCGGCACGGAGACCTACGTCTCCTTCGTAGACCCCGCTTTCGATCCGACCCAGCCGGCCGACCAGGTCATCGGCGGCTATGCGCTGTGCACCAACCGCCGCCTCCCCGAGCAGCTCCAGCGCAACGACGCCCTGCACCTGGAAGGACCGGGGCCCGTGAAGGCCATCACCGTCGTCAGCAAGCCGACGCCCCACCAGACGCCGCCGCTCCAAGGCGCCCGCCCCTGGGCCCTGGTGTCGCAGCTGGTCCTCAACCACCTCTCGCTGAGCGAAGGCGAAAACGCCCTGTCCGCGCTCAAGGCGATGCTGCGCTTGCACGTCGGCCGCGCCAACGCCGTGGCCGTGAAGCAGATCGACAACCTGGTGCGCGTCGCCTGCCGGCCCATCGTTCGCCATCTGGGCCGCGAAGGCTGGCGCGGGTTCGTCACCGGCCTGCACGTGCACCTAGAGATGGGCTCGAAGAACGGCATGCAGGGCAGCCAGGTGCTCTTTGCCGAAGTGCTGCGGCGCTTTCTCGCGCTCTATGCGAGCGTCAACACGATCGTCGAAGTCAGCCTGGAAACACCCGACGCTAAAGGAAACCTGAAGGAATGGCCTCCCCTGGCGGGCGCGCACACGCTCCTCTGACCGAGCGCCTGCGGCGCGAGTACGGCTGCTTCAACTTCTACCAGTTGGTGCGGCTGCTGCTCGACGAACAACGGACGCGCAGCGTCGGCGACACACGCGAGCGCCGGCATGCACCGCGCCGCCGCGAGCTGGGCCGCAGCGTCCGTTTTCGCGCCGACCTGACCGCCGCCTTCCCGGGCCGCGAGATCACCGGCCTCGCCCACAAGCCCGTGGACGGCGGCGAGTCCGTGCGCACCGAACTCGCCACCACCAATTTCAACGTCGCCGGCTACCAGGGCCCGCTGCCGGAGACCTACACCGAGTGGCTGCGCGACCAGGTGCGCGATGGCAAGCGGGGCATGGCCGACTTCCTGGACATCTTCAACCACCGCATCAACGTCCTGCGCTGCGAACTCAAGTCGCGCCATCGTCCCGGACTCGACCCGCGGCCGCCGGAAAACACGCCCCGAGCGGGCTACCTCGCCGCGCTGGCGGGCCTGGCAGACCCGGACCTGGCGCACGCCCTCCCCATCCCCCTGCGCGCGCTGCTGGGCGTGGCCGGCCTGTTGGCCGACGGGCGCCGCAGCCCGCCGGTGCTGGTCGGCATCCTCTCGATCTATCTCCAGGCGCCGGTGCGCCTCGAACCGCTGCAAGGCGACTGGCGCCGGCTCGACGAATCGCAGCGGCTCTCCCTGGGCCGGGCCAACTGCCGGCTGGGCGTCGACAGCGTGGCCGGAAGCCGCGTCTGGGACGCACAGGCCCGCGTGCGCCTGGTCGTCGGCCCCTTGGACTACGCGCGCTTCCGCCGCCTGCTGCCCGACGGCGACGGCCACGCAGGCCTCGCCGCCATGGTGCGCTATCTGCTCGATCGCCGCTTCGACGCCGAACTGCGACTGCTGGTGCGCACCGACACCCTGCCGGCGGCCGCCCTGGCGGGGCAGCCGCGGCTCGGCCATACCACCTGGGTGCAGGGCCCGGGCCGTGACGCCGCGGACGGCACGCGCGACGAGACGCGGCGCGTCGACCTGCTGATGCCCGCCTTCGCACCGGAGCCGGCATGAACGACATGGCCGCCTACACCGCGATCGCCAAGCTGGAGAACCCGTCCCCGGCGGTCTACCTCCATTGCGCCGTCAAGCTCGACGGCAACCGCGTCCTGGGCGCCGAGACCTTTCGGCTGGTCGCATTGCAGGGCCAGGAGCACGTCTCCGACCACTTCGAGTTCAACCTCGAACTGCACGGCAACACCGACTACCGGCAAGAACGGATCCGCTTCGACGCGCTCATGGGGCGCGCCGTGACGTTCGCCGTGCAATTGCCCGTTCCCGGCGCCACGGCCGACGATCCCGCCTGGGCCGAGGGCCGCTTCCGGCAGGGCCTGCAAGGCGGCACCGCGGACGGACTGTCCCTCTTCAACGGCATCGCGGCCGGGTTCGCCATGGAGATTCCCGGCGTGTATCGGCTGACCGTCCGGCCGGCCCTGTGGCGCCTCACGCTCACCAACCACTACCGCATCT
>DASVZD010000186.1:0-4713 GCA_036391815.1 Rhodocyclaceae bacterium | reverse complement strand
CTACTGCGAACTGCACCCGAACGACGTCACGGACGAGTTCATCCGCGAGTTCGCGCCCGCGGGCATCATCCTCTCGGGCGGCCCCAACTCGGTCTACGAAGACGAGACGCCGCGCGCGCCGCAAGCCGTGTTCGAGCTGGGTGTTCCCGTGCTCGGCATCTGCTACGGCATGCAGACCATGGCGGCTCAGCTCGGCGGCAAGGTCGAGAGCTCGCACAAGCGCGAATTCGGCTACGCTGAGGTCCGTGCCCGCGGCCATTCGGCCTTGCTCCGCGACATCCAGGACAACATGAGCCCCGAGGGCCACGGCCTGCTCGACGTCTGGATGAGCCATGGCGACAAGGTCACCGAAATGCCGCCGGGCTTCAAGATGATCGTCAGCACCGAATCCACCCCGATCGCCGGCATGGCCGACGAGGAGCGCCTGTTCTACGGCGTGCAGTTCCATCCGGAAGTCACGCACACGCTGAAGGGCCGCGAGATCCTGCACCGCTTCGTGCGCGACATCTGCGGCTGCCTTGGCGACTGGAACATGCCCGACTACGTCGACGAGGCGATCGCCAAGGTGCGCGCCCAGGTCGGCAAGGAGGAGGTGATCCTCGGCCTGTCCGGCGGCGTCGATTCCTCGGTGGTCGCGGCGCTGCTGCACAAGGCGATCGGCGACCAGCTCACCTGCGTGTTCGTCGACAACGGCCTGCTGCGGCTCAACGAGGGCAAGCAGGTGATGGACACCTTCGCGCGCAACCTCGGCGTCAAGGTCATCCACGTCGACGCCACCGAGCAGTTCATGGGGCATCTGGCCGGCGTCACCGATCCCGAGCAGAAGCGCAAGATCATCGGCCGCGAATTCGTCGAAGTGTTCCAGGCCGAAGCGAAGAAATTGCCGCAGGCCAAATGGCTGGCCCAGGGCACCATCTATCCGGACGTGATCGAGTCGGCCGGCGCCAAGACCAAGAAGGCGCACACCATCAAGAGCCACCACAACGTCGGCGGCCTGCCCGAGACGCTGCACCTCAAGCTGCTCGAACCGCTGCGCGAGCTGTTCAAGGACGAGGTGCGCGAACTCGGCATCGCGCTGGGCCTGCCGCACGAGATGGTCTATCGCCATCCGTTCCCCGGCCCGGGCCTCGGCGTGCGCATCCTCGGCGAGGTGAAGAAGGATTACGCAGACCTGCTGCGCCGCGCCGACGCCATCTTCATCGACGAGCTGCGCGCCGCCGACTGGTACGACAAGACCAGCCAGGCCTTCGCCGTGTTCCTGCCGGTGAAGTCGGTCGGCGTGATGGGCGACGGCCGTACCTACGAATACGTGGTCGCGCTGCGCGCGGTCGAGACGCAGGATTTCATGACCGCGCGCTGGGCGCAGCTGCCCTACGATCTGCTGGGCAAGGTATCCAATCGCATCATCAACGAAGTGCGCGGCATCAACCGCGTCGTTTTCGATATCTCGGGCAAGCCGCCTGCGACTATCGAATGGGAATAGGCCGATTGGCCTAGTCTGTCGGGGGGAAGAGACAGTGGCTGTAGAACAGCGCAATGGGCATGCTTGCGGCAATTCCAACGTCGGCCGCGGAGCATCGCCATGCTGAAGAAAAACCTATTTCTGGCCGTCCTGATCGGCTATGTCGCATCGGCTTCCGCGGCGCCCCTGGCATCGAAGCATGTCCTGGTGGTCGAGGAGGGCACCGGCGAGGTGCTCTACCAGAAGGACGCCAACGTGATGGCGCCGATCGCCTCGATCACCAAGATCATGACCGCGATGGTGGTGCTCGACGCCCATCCGGACATGGACGAGATGATCCCGATCGCGGTTCCGGGCCTGGCCTCGCGCATGCGCAGCTATTCGCGCCTGCCGGCGGGGACCATGCTGCCGCGGCGCACGGTGCTGCAACTGGCGCTCATGTCGTCCGACAACCGCGCGGCGCAGTCGCTGGCCGAGGCCTACCCGGGCGGCATGGACGCCTTCCTTGCCGCCGTGGAGGCCAAGGCCGCGGCGCTGGGCATGACCCACACCCACATCGAGGAACCGACGGGCCTGTCCTCGGCCAACCGTTCGACGCCCGCCGACCTGGTCAAGATGGCGCAGGCTGCCGCCCAGTATCCGGACATCGTGCGCGTCACGACGGACAGCGGCGAGGTCGTGGACGTCAACGGGCGTCCGCTGGAATACCACAACACCAATCGCCTGGTCGGCAAGCAGGGCTGGGAGGACATCCTGTTGTCCAAGACGGGAACGACCAACGCGGCGGGCCGCTGCCTGCTGATGCGCCTGCAGGCGGCAGGCCGCACGGTCACGCTGGTGCTGCTCGATGCCAAGAAGGGCGCGGCGCGGTTCATCGACGCCATGAAGATCCGCAGCCTGGTCTCCGGCGAAACCAGCACGGCGATGCTCGACGCGCCGGCCGCCGTCCGCCACGGCCGAGGCGTGCCGCATCACCGCTACGTCAAGGCGCACAAGCGCGTGCACATGACCATCGCGTCGCGTACCTGATCAGCGCTGCCGGGGCAGCACCGTCTTCCATCCCTCGGGGCACTGCTTGACGTAGGGGTAGTAGGCTCCCGCCGACTCGCAGTAGTACCAGAACTGCCCACTGCCCGCCAGGGCGCCGGAATCGTTGCCGCGCTCGATATACACGGGCGGCGGCTGCACGACGATCGGCGCCGGCGGGAACTGGAAGAAGGGGTCGTCGAACGGACCCGGCCACCCGAAGGCCGGCCCGATGAAGATGCCGCCGTGGCGATGCCACTCGTGGTGGCCGCCATGGAAGCCGCCGTGCCATCCGCCGTGGGCCTCTGCCGCGGCCGGCAATCCGATCGTCGCCGCGACGGCCAGCGCGGCTGCCAAAATGCGTTTCATGTCCATCCCTCGCTTGCAGGGTTGGACCGGTGATGCGGCAGGCGCTATCCCGCGCGACGCAAATTGTTACGAAGCCTTGAGCCTGGCTGCGATCTCGGCGACATGGCGGCCCTGGAAGCGCGCGATCGCCAGCTCGTTCTCGCTCGGCTGCCGCGAGCCGTCGCCGCCGGCCATGGTGGAAGCGCCGTAGGGGCTGCCGCCGCTGATCTCGGCCAGCGTCATCTGGCGCTGCTCAGAGTAGGGCACGCCGACGATCACCATGCCCAGGTGCAGCAGCGTGGTGTGGAAGCTGAGAATGGTGGACTCCTGGCCGCCGTGCTGGGTCGCGGTGCTGGTGAAGGCACTGCCGGCCTTGCCGATCAGCGCGCCGCGCATCCACAGCGCGCCGGTCTGGTCGAGGAAGTTGCGCATCTGCGCGCACATGTTGCCGTAGCGCGTCGGCGTGCCGAAGATGAGGGCATCGGCCTCGGCGAGCTGGTCGACCGTGGCCACCGGCACATGGGCGAACTTCGCGCGCGCGGCCTTGGCGCCGCTCTTCTCCAGCACCTCGTCGGGCACCAGTTCCGGCACCTGCCACAGCGAGGCCTCGACGTCCTTGGCCTCGCGCGCGCCGGCCGCGACCGCCTCCGCCATGCGGAAGACGTGGCCGTAGGAACTGTAGAAAATCACCTGGACCTTGGTTGGCATCGGACAGCCTCCTTCAACTGCGGCGCGCCACGCAGCGGGCCAGGCGGGCGTCGCTGTGCAGCGCATTGAGAAGCGCGATGTAGGCGCTGGTGACGGCCGGCGACAGGGTGACGCCGGCACGGCGAGCCTCGGCAGCGGCCGGCGTCGGCGCGACGATGCCCAGGTAGGCCGCCCAGCCCTGCAGCAGCTGGGCCTCCTGTTCGGTGTCGAAGGGGCCGAAGTAGCGGACTTCGCGGTCATACACCTTGGCATAGACGCGCGTCGGCCACAGCGCGAAGTAATACCCCGGCGCGAGCGGCTGCCCATCCGCCGTCTCGTAGCGGCACGCCATCATCGCGGAATTGACCAGGAACGCCGGCTGCACGACCCTGATCACTTCATGGGTTGCTTTCATGCTCATCCATCATCTCCATTGCGGGCGGCGGTCCCGAGTTCCGGCACCGCGCCGTATCGGCGATGATCATAGGAACCAGGCGCGCGCCTCGAAATACCGGCCGCCGGCTATATTCGATACCGGGTTTCGGTGGCCGTACCATCGTCAGGCAATGGTGACGGCGTCGGAAAGATAGACGTCCTGGATGGCGCGCAGCAACGCGACGCCCTCGGCCATCGGCTTCTGGAAAGCCTTGCGTCCGGAAATCAGTCCCATGCCGCCCGCGCGCTTGTTGATCACCGCCGTGCGTACCGCCTGCGCGAAGTCCCCTTCGCCGGTCGACTCGCCGCCGGAGTTGATGAGGCCGGCGCGTCCCAGGTAGCAGTTGGCCACCTGATAGCGCACCAGATCGATCGGATGTCCGCTGGTGAGTTCGGCGTAGACGCGCGGGTGGGTCTTGCCGAACTTGAGCGCGGCGTAGCCGCCGTTGTTCTCCGCCATCTTCTGCTTGATGATGTCGGCCTCGATGGTGACGCCCAGGTGGTTCGCCTGGCCGGTCAGGTCCGCGGAGACCGAGTAGTCCACGCCCTCGTGCTTGAAGGCGCTGTTGCGCAGGTAGCACCACAGCACGGTCGCCATGCCCAACTGGTGGGCGCGCTTGAACATCTGCGACACCTCCCACAGCTGCCGGCGCGACTCCGGGGCGCCGAAATACACGGTGGCGCCCACCGCGGCCGCGCCCATCTCGAAGGCCTGGTCGACGTCGGCGAACGGCGTCTGGTCGTAGCTGTTGGGA
>DASVZD010000185.1:0-1903 GCA_036391815.1 Rhodocyclaceae bacterium | reverse complement strand
TCCCCCGTCGGCCGCTGCGCGGCCTCCTCCTCCTTTACCTACGCGTCGACGATCCCCCGCCACCCTTGGCTTGGCGGCGTTGCGGGCTGACGCACCGATGGCTCCGGACCATGCCGGTGGGGTGCCCTGCTGCGCGTAGGTAAAGGAGGAGGCGGACGCCGTATCGCTTTTGTCCGCCGGGGGACACGAAGCGGCGGCGGCCCCCCGTCGCCCTTGGCGGTCAAAAGCCAAGGGGTTCGAGGAGCGCCGGAATGACTTACAGGTGCGTCTTCCGCTCGCCCGGCGTAAACCGGCTGCGCAGCATCGAGTGACGCGCCGGGATGTTGCCCAGGCGGGCCATCTGCTGGATCTTGACGTCTTCCGGGGTGTAGGACGGCAGGATCAGCGGGGAGACCAGGTCGGTCACGATGCCCTCGCGCTCCAGTTCGGCGGCGTGCGCCGTCACGTGGTCGACGTTCAGCTTGCCGAGCTTGGCGGATTTCGCGTACTCGCTGGCGTATTGGCCGGCGCGGCGGCCGAACACGTTGTAGTCGAGCACCGAGTTGCCCATCAGGCGGTTGCGGCCATGGACGCCGCCGGAGGCCTCGCCCGCCACGTACAGGCCCGGGATGTTGGTCTCGCAGCGCTCGTTGATGCCGACGCCGCCGTTCTGGTAGTGCAGCGACGGGTAGATCAGCATCGGCTGCTTGGCGATGTCGATGCCGAAGCGGTCGAACTGGCGGCAGATGCCGGGGAACTGGTGGCGCACGAAGCCTTCGCCGTGGATCATGTCGATGATCGGCGAGTCGAGCCAGACGCCGGCACGGCCGGCGTAGGTATCGACGCCCATGTTGCGGTCGGGGCTGCACTCGCGGATGATCGCGGCGGACTCGACGTCGCGCGGCTCGCGCGGGAAGACGAACAACTCGCCGTTCTTGTTGAGCGGCTGGCCGCCGGCGCCGCGAATCTTCTCGGTCACCAGGAAGCCGGCGATCTGCTCGGGGAACACCGCGCCGGTCGGGTGGTACTGCACCGAGTCCATGAACTTCAGGTGCGCGCCTGCGCGGTATGCCATCACCAGGCCGTCGCCGGTGGCGCCGTAGTGGTTCGTGGTTGCGAAGCCGCGGATGTGCAGCCGGCCGAAACCGCCGGTGGTGATGATCACCGACTTGGCCTTCACGGTCAGGAACTGCTCGGTGTCCAGGCTGTACAGCACCGCGCCGGCGCAGTGGCCCTTGTCGTCGAGGATCAGCTCGACCGCCGGCTCGAACTCGCGCACCGCGATCATGTCCGGGTGGTTCTTCACCTCGTCCATCAGGGTGCGCATGATGATGGCGCCGATGTAGTCCCGGCACGAGACCATGCGTTTCCTGGACGTACCGCCGCCGTGCAGCACCTGCATGGAGCCGTCGGGCATTTTGTCCCACATGACGCCGAGGTTTTCCAGGTCGCGCACCACGTCGGGGGCGTCCTCCGTCAGCACGCGCACCAGTTCCGGCATGTTCTCGAAATGGCCGCCGCCGATGGCGTCCAGATAATGGCGGGTTGGCGAATCGGAGGGCGAGACCGCCGCCTGCATACCGCCTTCGGACATCATGGTGTTGGCGTCGCCCATGCGCAGCTTGGTGGCCAGCAGCGACTTCACGCCGTTCCGCATGGCCATGATGGAGGCCCAGCAGCCGGCGCCGCCGCCGCCGATGATGAGCAGGTCCGTCTCGTAGTCCGGGTCGCGCAGATGGATGTCCATCAGCTTGGGCTCGATCATGGAGCGGGCTTCCAGGATCTCGGCCACTTCCGTGGTGATTTCCTCCCCCCGGTTCGGCCCTACGCGGATCGGCCGCTTGGCACCAACGGCATAATCCGGGTGGTATCGGGAGAGGACGTCCTTTCTCTCGTCGGCGTTCATCGGCGCATAGACGGGCTG
>DASVZD010000184.1:0-7213 GCA_036391815.1 Rhodocyclaceae bacterium | reverse complement strand
GCGCGACGTCGATGTTGCCCTCGGCGGCGCGCTGGAGCGCCTCGATGCCGTCCGCCGCTTCCGCGACGACGCGGTTCGGCAGTTCGCCCTCGAGGTCGGCCAGCAGGTCGCGCAGCCGCGCGCGCGCCGGCGCTTCGTCGTCCACCAGCAGGATGCGCAGCGGCGCCGTCATGCCGACAGCCCGCGGCGGTAGGGAAAGGCGATGCGCACGACGTAGAAGCCGCCGCTGTCCTGGATCGACAGGTCCGCCTCCAGGTCGAAGAACAGCATCAGCCGCTCGCGGATGTTGGCGATCGCCATGCGGTTGCCGGCGTGGTGCGTGCCGCCCGGGGCCACCGGATTGGATAGCTCGATGACCACGCGGTCGTCGTCGCGCCCCATGACGATGGCGATCTCGCCCGGCCCTTCCAGCTTCTCCATGCCGTGATAGACGGCGTTCTCCAGCAGCGGCTGCAGCATCAGCGGCGGCATCAGCGCGTCGGGCGGGCAGGCGTCGATGTCCCAGCGCACGCGCAGGCGCTCGCCGAGGCGCAGCTTCTCCAGCGCCAGGTACTGCCGCGCCAGCGCGATCTCGTCGGACAGCGGCACCAGCTCGCGGTTGTCGCGCATCAGCACGCGGAACAGGTCGGCAAGCTCCTCGAGCGCGGCTTCCGCGCGCCGCGGATCGCTGCGGATGACGCCGAGCACCGCATTGAGGCTGTTGAACAGGAAGTGCGGCCGGATGCGGGCGGTCAGCGCCATCAGGCGCGCCTCCGTCACCGCGGGCGAGTGCGCGCGCCAGCGCAGGTCGAACCAGGCGAGCAGGAAGCCGGCGGCAAGCAGCGACCAGGCGACGGAACGCCAGGACATGTGGCCGGCATCCGACATCGGGGCCAGCAGCAGCGCGAAGAAGGTCGTCGCGGCGGCGGCGGTGGCGGCAATGCCAGCCAGGGCGGCAGGCCGCGCCAGCCGGTCGAGGACCGGCTGCGCCAAGGCCAGCAGTCCCAGGCTGCCCAGCACCGCCGGTTCCACCAGCGACGACAGCGCGACCAGTTCACCGGGAAGCTGCGCCAGCTCGTCGTTGCGCGCGAAGGCGGCGGCCAGCGCGCCGAGGTTGACGGCGAGCAGCACGCGCAGCCAGACGCCCATGTTGCGGAAGTCCGGCAACCGGGTGTCCTCCGGGCTTTGCCGCCTCGATTCCCGTATACTTGTCATTTCCCCGCAGCGACAGGTTTCACGGGTTTCGATTATGTCAGATCAAACAGAAGTGAAGGTCTGGTCCGGCCGGTTTTCCGAGCCGGTGTCCGACCTCGTCAAGCGCTACACCGCCTCGGTGTTCTTCGACCGGCGCATGGCCATGCAGGATATCCGCGGCTCGCTGGCGCACGCGAAGATGCTGGCGCGGCAGAAGATCATCTCCGACGACGACCTTGCCGCCATCGAGCGCGGCATGGCGCAGGTGGCCGGCGAGATCGAGCGCAACGAGTTCGCCTGGAACCTCGACGACGAAGACGTCCACCTCAACATCGAGAAGCGCCTCACCGCGCTGATCGGCGACGCCGGCAAGCGCCTGCACACCGGCCGCTCGCGCAACGACCAGGTGGCGACCGACATCCGGCTGTGGCTGCGCGACACCGTCGATGCCGTCGACGGCCTGCTGGCCGCCTACCAGAAGGCGCTGCTCGATCTCGCCGAGACCCATGCCGACACGCCGCTGCCCGGCTTCACGCACCTGCAGGTGGCGCAACCGGTGACCTTCGGGCACCACCTGCTCGCCTATTTCGAGATGGCCAAGCGCGACCGCGAGCGCCTGGCCGACGCGCGGCGCCGCATCAACCGCCTGCCGCTCGGCGCGGCGGCGCTGGCCGGCACCACCTATCCGATCGACCGCGAATTCGTCGCCAGGGAACTGGGCTTCGACGGCGTCTGCGAGAACTCGCTCGACGCCGTTTCCGATCGCGACTTCGCCATCGAATTCTGCGCGGCGGCCGCGCTGATCATGACGCACGTGTCGCGCTTCTCCGAGGAACTGATCCTCTGGATGAGCCCGCGCGTCGGCTTCATCGACCTCGCCGACCGCTTCTGCACAGGCTCGTCGATCATGCCGCAGAAGAAGAACCCCGACGTGCCCGAGCTGGCGCGCGGCAAGACCGGCCGCGTTTATGGCCACCTGATGGGTCTGTTGACGCTGATGAAGGGCCAGCCGCTGGCGTACAACAAGGACAACCAGGAGGACAAGGAGCCGCTGTTCAACACCGCCGACACGCTGATCGACACGCTGCGCATCTTCGCCGACCTGGTGCCAGGCATCCGCGTCAAGCCGGATGCGATGCGCGCCGCGCTCAAGCAGGGCTTCGCCACCGCGACCGACCTGGCCGACTACCTGGTCAAGAAGGGCATGCCGTTCCGCGACGCCCACGAAGCGGTGGCGCGCGCCGTGCGCGCCGCCGAGGCGAAGGGCTGCGACCTGCCCGACCTGGCGCTGTCCGAGCTGCAGGCGTTCTCGCCGCTGATCGGCGACGACGTCTTCGCGGTGCTGACGGTGACCGGCTCGCTGGCCGCACGCGACCATGTCGGCGGCACGGCGCCCGCGCAGGTGCGGGCCGCCATCGCCCGCGCGCGCGCCTCGCTGTAAGCGCCGGCGTGGACCGCCTCGGCAAATACGAGATCGGCCGCAGGCTCGGCCAGGGCGCCACTTCCACCGTCTACCTCGGCTACGACCCCTTCGCGCGGCGCGACGTCGCCATCAAGGTGTTCGAGCCGGAGGTGCTCAAGGACGAGCAAACCGGCCGCATCTTCCGCCACCTGCTGAAGACCGAGGCCTCGCTCGCCGGCAAGCTGATCCACCCGCACATCGCGCAGATCTACGATGCGGTGGTGAGCCCCGAGCTCAGCTACATCGTCATGGAATACGTCGGCGGCGGCACGCTGGAGCCCTTCTGCCACTTCGACAACCTGCTGCCGCTCGAGCGGCTGGTCGAGACCGTCTTCAAATGCACGCGGGCGCTCGGCTACGCCTGCCGCATGGGCGTGATCCACCGCGACATCAAGCCGGCCAACATCCTGCTGGCTTCGCCGATGGCGGCAGGCGGCGACGTCAAGATCTCGGACTTCGGCAACGCCTTCCGCACCAGCGACTCGGTGACCCAGGTCTTGGGCGTCGGCTCGCCGGCCTACATGTCGCCCCAGCAGCTGCAGGAGGCGACCGTCGACCATCGCACCGACATCTGGTCGCTGGGCGTCGTCATGTACCAGCTGCTGACCGCGCGCCTGCCGTTCATCGCCACCAACAACTACGCGCTGATCCACGAGATCTGCAACATCGATCCGCCGCCGCCGTCGAGCTTCCGCTCCGACGTTCCGGCCAGCCTGGACGCCATCGTGTCGCGCGCCATGTCGCGCGACCTGGACGGCCGCTATGCGACCTGGGACGAGTTCTCGCACGACCTCGCCGACGTGTTCCGCAGCGGCCTGCTGGCCAACCGCACCGAGAATTTCGCCGACACGCAGAAGTTCGAGGGGCTGCGCAGCCTGCCGTTCTTCGACCAGTTCTCCGATCCGGAAATCTGGGAGATCGTGCGCTTCTCGCGCTGGGAGGCGGTGCCGGCCAACGCCGTGATCATGGCCGACGGCACGCCGGGCGACAACTTCTGCCTGCTGTTCGAAGGCGAACTCGGCGTGCTCAAGCGCGGTCGCACCATCAGCGCCCTGCTGCCCGGCGAATGCTTCGGCGAGATGGCGGTGATCGGCCACCAGGGCCACGTGCGCAGCGCCGACGTGGTGGCGCGCACGCCGGCCAAGGTGATCACGATCTCGGGGGCCGCCCTGCGGCAGGCCTCCGACGTCTGCCGCATGCATTTCTACGAAGCCTTCCTCGACGTTCTGGCCGGGCGCCTCGCACTGGCCAACGCGTGGATGTCTTCGGCATGACGGACGACGCATCGCATTTCATCAAGCGGGTGCCCGCCGCCGACGCGGCGCGGCTGGATGCCGAAGCGGCCGGACTGGCGGCGCTGCGCGCCACGGGCGCGGTGCGGGTGCCCGAAGTGCTCGGGCGAGGCGGCGACGCGCGCGAATCCTGGCTGGTGCTCGAACGGCTGGAACTCCACGGACTCGATCGCGCCAGCGGCGCCGCGCTCGGGCACGCCCTGGCGCAGCTGCATCGGACGCGCGGCGGGCAGTTCGGCTGGTCCGCCCCCAATTTCATCGGCCTGGCGCCCCAGGACAACACGCCCGACGATTCCTGGCCCTTGTTCTACGGCCGGCGGCGGCTGCTGCCGCAATTGCTGAAGGCGCGCAGCAACGGCCTGGAGCGCGTCTACGTCGACAAGGGCGAGCGCCTGGCCGAACGGGTCGCGGCCTTCTTCGTCGGCGACCATCCCGCGCCGTCGCTGCTGCACGGCGACCTCTGGTCGGGCAACGCCGGCCGCCTGCCGGACGGCACCCCGGTGATCTTCGACCCCGCCGTCTACTACGGCGACCGCGAGGCCGACGTCGCCATGGCCGAACTGTTCGGCGGCTTCCCCGAATCCTTCTACGCCGCCTACCGCGAAGCCTGGCCGCTCTCGGAAGGCTTCGAGACGCGCAAGACGCTCTACAACCTCTACCACATCCTCAACCACTTCAACCTGTTCGGGGCCGGCTACCTCGGGCAGGCGAAGCGGATGATCGACCGGCTGAGCGCGGAACTGCGGGGCTAGACGCGGGCCATGACGCGCTCCAGCGCGTCGGCCATCGCGTCGATTTCCGCCGCGGAGACGTTGAGCGCCGGCATGAAGCGCAGGCTGTCCGGCCGCGGCGAGTTCAGCAGCAGCCCTTCCTCGCGCGCGGCCGCCACGACGGCTGCGCCGTTCGCCTGGCCGCCAAGGGCCAGCGCCAGCAGGAGGCCGCGGCCGCGCACCTCGCCGAGGCCGCGGCTGCGGGACAACGCCGCCAGGCGGGAGCGCAGATGATCGCCGGCCGCCACGACGCGCTCGAGGAAGCCCGGCGCGGTGACCGCCTCCATGACGGCGCAGCCCGCCGCCGTCGCGAGCGGGTTGCCGTTGAAGGTGCCGCCCTGGTCGCCCGGTTCGAAGCAGCAGACGTCTGCGCGCGCCACCAGCGCCGCCAGCGGCACGCCGCCGCCCAGGCCCTTGCCGAGCGTCATGATGTCCGGCACCACGTCGAAGTGCTGATGGGCGAACAGCTTGCCGGTGCGGCCGACGCCGGTTTGCACCTCGTCGAGGATCATCAGCAGCCCGCGTTGGCGCGTGAGCGCGCGCACCGCCTGCAGATATCCGGCACTGGCCGGGATCACGCCCGCCTCGCCCTGGATCGGTTCCAGCATGACGGCGACGGTCTCGTCGTCGATGGCCGCCGCCAGCGCCGCGGCATCGTTGATCGCGACCTTGGGAAAACCGTCGACCTGCGGCGCGAACAAGGTGTCCCAGCCCGGCTTGCCGGAGGCGGACATGGTCGCCAGCGTGCGCCCGTGGAAGCCGTCGCACAAGGTCACGATCTTCCAGGCGCCGCCGCGATGCGTGCGCCCCCACTTGCGCGCCAGCTTGATCGCGCCCTCGTTGGCCTCGGCGCCGCTGTTGGCGAAGAACACGCGGTCGAGGTCGCCGTGGCGGGCGATCAGGCCGGCGAGCCTGGTGGCGGGGAGGTTGTGGAAGGCCGGGCTCGGGTTGATCAGCGTGGCCGCCTGCCGCGCGATCGCTGCGGCAAGCTGCGACGGACAGTGGCCGAGGCTGTTCACCGCCCAGCCTTGCACGAAGTCCAGGTAGCGGCGCCCGCGATCGTCCCACAGCCACGAGCCCTCGCCGCGCACGAAGACGAGATCGGGCTTCGCGGCGACGGTCATCAGCGCGGAAAAGTCGTGGGGCGTGGCTTCGTTCATCGTTCGGGCTCCAGGGAGGGGAAAAGAAAAAAGGCCGCGATGTCGCGGCCTTTCGTCGGGTCGCCCCTTGCGGGGCGGGGTGCGGGCTTCAGAAGGCCCGCAGGCGCACGGACATCGCTCCGGGACGCGCGAGGCGTCGGAGGAAGGAACGGCGTCGAAGCTGGCAGACCGTGCGCATGCGGGGATTGTGCCGGCTGCCGGTGCGGGGCGTCAAGCTTCAGGCGGCCTGGGCCAAGCCGCCGAGCTTCTGCTGCAGTTCGCCCGCCTCGTACATCTCGGCCATGATGTCCGAGCCGCCGATGAATTCGCCGCGAATGTACAGCTGCGGGATGGTCGGCCAGTTGGCGTAGTCCTTGATGCCTTGTCGCAGCGCCTCGTCGCCGAGCACGTTGATGGCCTTGAAGTCCTTGACGCCGCAAGCCTTGAGGATCTGCACGGCGCGCGCGGAGAAGCCGCATTGGGGGAACTGCGCCGTGCCCTTCATGTAGAGCACGACGGGATTGGTGGTGACGGTTTCCTTGATCTGCTGTTGGGTGTCCATGGGGTAGCTCCTAATAGTAGATTGTTTTGGTCGGATAATTCTACTGCCCGGCGCGGGGCGGATCAAGGCCGCGGCAGTAGGGGAATCGCGGGTCAGCGGCGGCCGCCGGAAACGCGGACGATGCCGGCGAGGTCGCGGTGCTGTTCGATGCCGATGTATCCGGCGGCACTGAGCAGGCCCGCGATCGCCTCGGCCTGGTCGTAGCCATGCTCGAAATACAGGCAGCCGCCCGGGGCGAGATGGCGCGGCGCTTCGGCGACGATGCGGCGGATGGCGCTGAGCCCGTCGGGCCCGCAATGCAGGGCGGTCTCGGGCTCGAAGCGCAGGTCGCCCTGGCCGAGATGCGGATCGCCTTCGGCGACGTAGGGCGGGTTGCCGACGATGAGGTCGAATCTCTCGTCACCGCCGAGGGCCGCGAACCAGTCGCTCTCGATGAAGCGCACGCGCGCTGCCAGTCGCCCGGCGTTGGCGCGCGCCACGGCGAGCGCCTCGGGCGAGACATCCAGGGCAGTGACGCTGGCGCCGCGCAGCTCGAGCGCCAGCGTGATGCCGACGCAGCCGCTGCCCGTGCCGAGATCGAGGATGCGCGGCGCGGGAACCCGGGCGAGGGCCGTCTTGGCGAGGTCGACCAGCAGTTCGGTCTCGGGACGGGGAATCAGCACGGCAGGCGACACGGCGAAGTCGCGGCCGTAGAACTCGCGACGGCCGAGCAGGTAGGCGACCGGTTCCCCGCCCGCCCGGCAGGCAACGAGCTCGGAGAAGCGGTCGGCCTGCGCCTCGCTCAGCTTGTCGTCGCGGTGCGCCTCCAGCCAGGC
>DASVZD010000183.1:0-9358 GCA_036391815.1 Rhodocyclaceae bacterium | reverse complement strand
GCATGAACGCCATCGACGCACCGGTTTCCGCGCCCCACGCCACCACCGACCTCAGCGTCCCGCGCGTGATGGGCATCGTGCTGCTGGCGCTGGCGCCGGCGACGCTGTTCGGCTTCTGGCTCTACGGCTGGCCGGCCTTCTGGCTGTGGCTGTTCACCGTGGCCGCGGCCGCATGCGGCGAAGCGATATGCCTGCGCCTGGCGGGCCGCCCGGCGCTGCCCGTGCTGCACGACGGCTCGGCCATCCTCACCGGCTGGCTGCTGGCGCTCTCGCTGCCGCCGTGGGCGCCGTGGTGGATCGGCGTCTTCGGCGGCCTGTTCGCCACCGTGCTCGCCAAGCAGGCCTTCGGCGGTCTCGGCCAGAACCTGTTCAACCCGGCGATGGTGGCGCGCGTCGCGCTGCTGATCTCCTTCCCTGTGCAGATGACCGCCTGGGTCGCTCCGCTGCCGCTCGGCAGCGCCGGCGCGCCGGGCCTCGTCGCGGGCCTGCTCGTCACGCTCAAGGGCATGCCCGCCGGGCTCGACGCCGTCGCCAGCGCCTCGCTGCTCGGCTTCGCCAAGACGGAGCTGTCGCGCGGCGTCGACCTGCTCGGCTCGCTCGCCCATGCCCCGGTGCAGGGCTGGATCGGCAGCCGACCCGGCAGCCTCGGCGAGACGGCAGGCTGGTTGATCGCCGCGGGCGGCATCTTCATGATGGCGCTGCGCATCATCAGCTGGCATATCCCGGTCGCGATGCTGCTCGGCATCGCCATCCCCGCCGCGATCCTGCACGCCGTCGATCCCGCGCGCTACCTCGACGCCGGCACCCACCTGATGTCCGGCGGCGCCATGCTCGGCGCCTTCTTCATCGCCACCGACTACGTGACATCCCCCGGCACGCCGCGCGGCCAGCTCGTCTTCGGCGCGGGATGCGGCCTGCTGACCTGGGTGATCCGCACCTGGGCCGGCTATCCCGAGGGCGTCGCCTTCGCGGTGCTGCTGATGAACTCGCTGACGCCGATCATCGATGCGTACATCAAGCCGCGCATTTACGGCCGCGATCGTAGCGGCGCAGTGATCGCGGCTCGGCGGGGTCAGGGGTAAATCGGTGAATCGCACTCTTAACCGCCGAGGGCGACGGGGGGGCGCCGACGCTGCGTGTCCCCCGTCGGCGATCTGTGATCGCCTCCTCCTCCTTTACCTACGCGTCGACGCCCCCCTGTCACCCTCGGCTCGGCGTCTCTCGGCCGGAACCCGCATCGAGCCGCCACAGCCGGGCCTCGGCGGCCCGCGCTCCGCACCGAAACCACGGCACCCCGCCTAGGAGGCATCATGCAAATCGGCGTCGCCTATTCCGAACCCAGCCAACAAGTCTGGCTCAACATCGAAGTGCCGGACGAGAGCACCGTTCTCGAAGGCATCGAGAAGTCCGGCATCCTCAAGATGTTTCCCCACATCGACCTCGCGACCCAGAAGGTCGGCGTGTTCGGCAAGCTGGTGAAGCCGGAGGCGAAGCTGCGCGCCGGCGACCGTGTGGAGATCTACCGGGCGATCACCTGCGATCCGCAGACCGTGCCGCGGCGCGACGGGGCCGGCGAGGACGACGACTGAGCGCCTGAAACAACGGAAAGCCGGGGACATCTAACATGCCTTCGGATGTCTTCGGGAGATCGGCATGGAGCAGGTGAGGGAAGCCGTCAGCAAGGTGCCGGAGGTCACGCTCGGCTTCTGGATCATCAAGGTCGCCGCTACCACGCTGGGCGAAACGGGCGGCGACTGGGTCACGATGTCGCTGAAGCTCGGCTACCTCGTCGGGACGGCGATATTCGCGGGCATCTTCGTCGCTCTCGTCGCCGGGCAGATCAAGACGGCGCGGTTCCACCGCTTCATGTACTGGGCGACGATCGTCGCCACGACCACCCTCGGCACCACCATGGCCGATTTCTTCGACCGGTCGCTCGGCGTCGGCTATCCGGGCGGCGCCGCCATCATTTGCGCGCTGCTCCTCGCCAGCCTGTATGTCTGGTATCGCGTGGAGGGCACGGTGGCGATTCGCAGCGTCACCACGAGGCGGGCCGAATGGTTCTACTGGGGCACGATCCTGTTCTCGCAAACCCTCGGCACGGCGCTGGGCGACTGGACGGCCGGCTCGGACCGGGGCGGCCTGGGACTCGGCTACGAGTATGGCGCGACGATCTTCGGCGCCGCCCTGCTGATCGTGGCCGCCGCCTCGCTTTCCTTGCGGCCTGCATCGGATTGCTGCCGCAGCGGCCGGCCAGGGGGCACGGCGCCTGAAGCCTCGCGCACCCGCGTCATGTACGCGCGAATCCGCTCGCTCACCTCGGCGAGCGCCAGTGGCTCGGGCGCATGGAGGGCTTCGCAGCGGACCAGGTGGAAGCCCATCGGCGATTCGACGATCCCGGAGATCCCGCCCGGGGCGAGCGCGAAGGCGGCGGCTTCGATCTCCGGATAGAGCATGCCGCGGGGAATCTTGCCGAGCAGCCCGCCGTTCAGGGCGCTCGGGCATTCGGAATGCCGGAGTGCCTCATCCGCGAACGACTCCGGATCAAGGGCCAGACGCGCCTCGATGGCGCCGATCTTGGCGCGAGCTTCCTTGCGGGCGCTTCCCGGCAGTTCCTCATTGATGGTGATCAGAATATGGCGCAGGGTGCGCCGCTCCGGCCGCACGAAGCGCGCCCGATGCAGCAGGTAGAAGGTCTCGATGTCGGCTTCGCTGACGGCGATCATGGCGAAGGCAAGGCCAGCGCGCGTTCCGGCACGACCAGGGGCCGCCCCGGCAGGCTGTCGAAATGGACGTGGTAGGCGACGCCGCCCGGCGCGTCGCGCAGGACCTTGAGCACCTCGCCCACGCTGCCCGCCGCGACCAGCACCTCGCCATTGGCCGCCAGCGCGCGCGCCGCGCTCACCTTCTGGCGGAACTCGTATTCGCTCGGCACCCAGGGCTCGTCCGCGCCGAGCAGTTCCTCCTCGCGGCAGCCGACGATGCGGCCGGCGTCGAGGAAGTGCACCGAGTAGATGATCTGGTCCTGCAGGAAGGTCCCGATGTCGACGACGTGGCCGACGCTGCCGCGCCGCATCAGCAGGGCGCCGGTGTCCTCGCCCGGATAGGTGCCGTCGTTGCGCAGGTTGCGCGTCACGCGCACCGCGTCGCCGAGGTTCCAGCGCGCTTTCACGCCGGCCTCCCGCGGCCGATGGCGCCGAGCGGAACGTGCGCGATGCCGGCCGCGCGCCGGAACACGCGGAACACCTTTTCCGCCTGGGCGTCGGAGTTCACGAAGTCGGCGTAGGCCCGCTCCAGCAGCGCGCGATAGTCGGCGAAGCTGGCGGGCCGACGGTCGAGTGCGTCCACGTAGTCGTGGAAGCGCTGCAGGATGTGCAGCCGATAGACCTGCAGCACGGCGCGGTCGTGGGCGACGCCGAAGTGGTCGAGGAATTCCTCGGCGCTCCGGCAATCCGCCGCCTCGGCCTGGAAATCGTAGGTGTCGGTCATCGCATGCTCCGGGTCAGTTCGAGAAGTTCGCGGTCGCTCGGCGGCCGCTTGCGGCGCGCCACGAAGCCGCGCACGCCGGCCAGCAGGGATTCGGCGGCGCTGTCGTCGAGCGGGCGGCCCAGGCGCGCCATGACGAGCTGCACGGCGCGGCGCCCCGAGTGCTTGCCCAGGACGATGCGGTGCCGGCGGCCGACGAGCTGGGGATCGAAGCCCTGGTAGTTGTCGGGGTCCTTGATCAGGCCGTCGACGTGGATGCCGGCCTCGTGGGTGAACACGCCCTCGCCGACCACGCTCTTCTGCCAGGCCACCGGGCGCCCCGAGGCGCTGGCGACGCGCGCCGACAGGGCCGGGAAGCCGCGCAGGTCGACGCCCGTGCGGATGCCGTAGCACTGCGCCAGCCCCACCATCACCTCCTCGAGCGGCGCGTTGCCGGCGCGCTCGCCGAGGCCGTTGACCGTGGTGTTCAGGTGGGTGGCGCCGGCCTTCGCCGCCGCCAGCGTGTTGGCGGTCGCCATGCCGAGGTCGTCGTGCGCGTGCATCTCGATCTCCAGGTCGCAGGCGCGGCGCAGCCCGGCGATGCGCTCGAAGGTGGCGAACGGGTCGAGCACGCCGAGCGTGTCGGCGAAGCGGAAGCGGCGCGCACCGGCCGCCTGCGCGGCCTCGACGATGCGCGAGAGGAAATCGGGATCGGCGCGCGAGGCGTCCTCGCCGCCGACGGACACCTCGAAGCCGAGTCCGCGCGCATGGCGGACATGGCGGTCCAGTTCCTTCAGCAGCCACGCGCGGTCGCGCTTGAATTTAGAGCGGAGGTGCCGGTCGGAAGCCGGCACCGAGACGTTGACCATGGGCACGCCCAGGCCGGCGCAGCTCTCGATGTCGCGCACGCTCATGCGGCACCACGCCATCAGCCTTGCGCGCAGGCCGAGCGCGGCGACGGCGCGGATGCCCTCGCGCTCCGCCTCGCCCATCGCCGGTATGCCGATCTCCATTTCCTGCACGCCGAGGCCGTCGAGGCGGCGCGCGATATCCAGCTTCTCGGCCAGCGAAAACGCGACGCCGGCGGACTGTTCGCCGTCGCGCAGGGTGGTGTCGTTGATGGCGACCGGGCAGGGCGTGAGCTGCGTCATGCCCGACGGTGTGCAAGGAAAGTGCCGGCTCGCGGCACCCGTCAAATCAAGGAGTTATTGCAAGAGGCACGTTGTAGGAAAGACGACAATGGTCAGGCCGGCAGCGCCGCGCTCCACCCGTCGGCGGATGCCGGGCCGCGGCGCTCCAGGCTGCGCAGCGCATCGATGGAGAGGCGGATATCGAGCTTCGGCCAGAACAGCCGGTTCGGATAGGGCCGCTGGACTTGCCTCAGGTCGTCCGCCGAGGCGCTCGCAAACGCCGGATGATCCTGGAACGCGACGAACAGCGGCAGCCCGTCGACCAGCACGGAGAAACCGCGCCGGCCCAGCGCGATGACCTGCGGGGAATGGCAGCGCGGTCCGCCCCGGGCCCTTGCCGGCTCGCCAACGGCGCCGCCTGCGGCGGCCTCGTGCAGTACGCGGTACTGCTTGAACTTGCACTCGAACTGGTCACGGTTCACGGTGACGGTCTCCTGTTCGCCACTGACGGGGGCAGGCCGGACTGTACGGCCGATCACCGGGGCGCCGGAATACGCGCGGCCACATATAAGTGGCGACACCTACGGCGACGCCCGCCGGACAACTGGCCCGGCGCATCGCGCGGTGGTACTCTGGCGTCATCACTGGACGCGGCAGGTGCGCGGCTTCGGGAAGAACAAATGGCTGAACAGGGATTGGCGGCCGCAGTATTCGAAGGCAGTCCGGCGGCGATGGGCATGGCGCGCCTGTCCGACGGCTGCATGGCGGAACTCAACCCCGCCTTCGAGACGCTCTCGGGCTATTCGCGCCGCGAGATCCTCGGCCGAAGCCTGGTGCAGCTCGGCCTCTGGGTCGACGCCGCCGGCTACCGGCGCCTGGTCGACGCGGCCTCGTCGGGCAAGCGGGTCGTCGCGCTTCCCACCTCCCTGCGAACCAAGGACGGGCGGCTGTTCGAAGCCCGCATCTCCGCGCATGTCGTCGAAGCCGGCGGCGAGCGCTACCTGGCGGCGATCTTCTCCGACAGCGGCACCATCGCGGATCTCGAGAACGCCATCCGCGAGCGCGAGGCCTCGCGTAGTGCGGCCGTCTATCGCGCCGTCGTCGAAACCTGCAGCGACGGCTTCTGGATGCTCGACGACGACGCGCGGCTGGTCGCGGTGAACCAGGCCTATATCCGGCTCTCCGGCTACACGCGCGAGGAACTGCTCGGCATGTCGGTGGCCGACCTCGATGCGACCGAGTCCCGCGACGAGATTCTCCGGCGCATGGCGCGGCTGAAGACGAGCGGCAACGATCTGTTCACCACCTGGCATCGCACCAAGGACGGCCGGCAGTGGCTGGTCGAGGTGGTGGCCTCGTACTGGGTGTCGGCCGAGGGGCTCTACTTCGTCTTCCTGCGCGACATATCGGAACGGCAGCGCGTCTCCGACGCCTTGTGGGCGAGCGAGGCGCGCTTCCGCAGCATCTTCGAGCAGGCGGCGGTGGGCATGGCGCTGGTGCGGCCGGACGGCCAGTGGCTGCGCGTCAACGACAAGTTCTGCAGCATCGTCGGCTACAGCGAAGCCGAGTTGACGGAGCGCGGCTTTCAGGACATCACGCATCCCGACGACCTGCCGACCGACGAGCACCGGATCGCCGAGATGCTGGCCGGCCGCATGTCGATGACCTGCTTCGAGAAGCGCTATGTGCACAAGGGCGGGCGCATCGTCTGGGTCAGCCTGACATCCTCGCTGGTGCGCGACGAGGCCGGCCTGCCGGCCTATTTCATCAGCGTCATCGAGGACATCAGCGAGCGCAAGCTGATGGAAGCCGAACTGGAGAGCCTGCGCCGCCGGGTCGACAACATGACGCGGTTCGAGGTCGCCGGGCAGACCGTCGCGGCGCTGGCCCACGAACTCAACCAGCCGTTGAACGCCGTGAGCTCCTACGCCGAGGCCGCGCTGCGGCTGCTCAATGCGCCCAACCCGCGGCCCGAGAAGCTCAGGCATGCGCTCGAGATGAGCGCGCAGCAGGCGCAGCGCGCCGGGCAGGTCGTGCATGACCTGGTCGCCTTCCTCAGGCACAACGAGGTCCAGAAGGAAGCGGTGGACATCAACGACCTGGCGCGCAAGACCGTCAAGCACATCAAGGCCAACGCCCACGACGGCATCCGCTTCAGCCTCGACCTGGCGCCCGGCCTGCCCGTCGTGCGCGCCAACCGGCTGCAGATCCAGAAGGTGCTCACCAACCTCGTCGAGAACGGCATCGAGGCCATGCATTTCGCCGGCAGCCCGCACACGGCCATCGCCGTGTCCATCCGCACGGCCGCGGACGGCGATGCGGCGCAGGTCACGGTCGCCGACACCGGTCCCGGCATCGACGCCGACATCATGCATCGCGTCTTCGACACCTTCTTCACCACCAAGCCCAACGGCCTCGGCGTCGGACTGTCGATCAGCCGCACCATCGTCGAGAGCCACGGCGGACGCCTGTGGGTCGAATCGACCCCGGGCGCCGGCGCCAGCTTCCATTTCACCCTGCCCTTCGCCACATGAACGCTCCCACCGTCTTCGTCGTCGATGACGATCCCGCCGTGCGCGACGGCCTCACGCTGCTGTTCGAATCCGCGGGACTGGAGGCGCGCGCCTACCCCAACGCGGAAGCCTTCCTCGCCGCCTACGATCCGGCGCGCTGGGGCTGCCTGATCCTCGACGTGCGGATGGGCGGGCTGTCGGGCCCCGAACTGCACGCGGAGATGGTCCGCCGCGGCTGGCGCATTCCCGTCATCTACCTGACCGGCCACGGCGACATCCCGATGTCGGTGCGCGCCATCAAGGCCGGTGCCGCCGACTTCCTCACCAAGCCGGTGTCCGGCGCCGATCTGCTGGGGCGCGTGAGCGCCACGCTCGAAAGCCAGCGCGAGCTCCACGAGAGCCACCAGGCCCAGGAAGCGCAGCGGCGCCGTTTCGAGGAACTCACGCCGCGCGAATCGGAGGTCCTCCAGCTGGCGCTGGCCGGCCACAACAACAAGGAGATCGGCCGCGCGCTGCGCATCAGTTTCCGCACCGTGGAGATCCATCGCTCGCGCATCCTGCGCAAGACCGGGGCGTCCAACATGCTGGAACTGGCGAAGATCGCCAGCAGCCTCGGAATGCCCTACGGCGAGGCTCACTGATTCCTACGTGGCCGCCCGTATTGCCACAACATCGCAAACGCCAATAGCCTCTGGCCTGGGATGACGTGCGAATTTCACACAACGGTCTCCCGGCCAAGCGACTGCCGGGACGATCGGGAAGGGACGACAACATGCAAGCCCTCGACCGGCCGCACAGCGCGAGCCACTCGGAAGAACCGGCGGACGAAGCCCTGGCGATCGCGGAAGACGAAGCTCCCGGCCGCGATGCCGAACCCGACTACGACTACGCCACCTTCGACAACACCCAGCTGTACCTGAACGAGATCGGCGCCGTCCGGCTGCTCGACGCGGCCGAGGAAGCGCGCCTGGCGCGCGCCCTGCGCAAGGGCGACGACGATGCCCGGCGCCGCATGATCGAGGCGAACCTGCGGCTCGTCGTCAGCATCGCCAAGCATTACCAGTACCGCGGCCTCGACCTCGACGACCTCATCGAGGAGGGCAACCTGGGCCTCATGCACGCGCTGGAGAAGTTCGATCCCGACCGCGGCTTCCGCCTGTCGACCTACGCCACCTGGTGGATCCGCCAGTACATCGAGCGGGCCATCATGAACCACTCCCGCACCATCCGGCTGCCGGTCCATGTGTTCAAGCGCCTCAACCACGTGATGCGGGCGATGAGCCAGGTGGATGCCAGCGCGGATGATCTCTCCGGCGACACGCTGGGCGCCGTCGCCCGGCAGGCGGAGATGTCGCCGGACGAGATCCGCAAGCTGCTGTCGCACGGCATGCGCGTCGCGTCGCTCGACGCCCAACTCGACATCGATCCCGACCTCTGCATCGGCGACGCCATCGCCGACGAGAATTCGCCGAGCCCCGAGGACAGGCTGGCGCAGGCGGAGATCGAGCGCTTCGTCGGCGAGTGGGTCACCGAATTGCCGGACAAGCAGCGCTGCGTCGTCGAGCAGCGCTTCGGGCTGCGCGGCGACAGCCGCACGCTCGAGGAAATCGCGGCGGAACTCGGCGTCACCCGCGAGCGGGTGCGCCAGATTCAGATGGATGCGATCGCCCGGCTGCAGCGCTGCGTGCAGCGCCGCGGCGTGAACCGCGAATCCGCCCTGTAGTTTCCCCTGCCGTCCTATCGGCCGGGCATCCGCGCCGCCTCAGCCCTCGCGGGCGGCGTGGAAGAAGTGCACCAGCTGCCGCAGCTGCTCGGCCTGGTCGCCCATCTCGTGCGCCGTGGCGGCCAGTTCCTCGGATGCCGACGCATTGTGCTGGGTGGCCTGGTTCAGCTGCGCCATGGCGGTGTTGATCTGCGCGACGCGCGAACTCTGATCCTTCGACGCCTCGGCGATCGCCTGCACCAGTTCGGAGGTCCGCTCGATGGTCGGCACCATCTCCTCGAGCTGGCGCCCGGCCCGCTCGGCCTGCTTGACCGACGAGTCGGCCAGCGCGCCGATCTCCTGGGCCGCCACCTGGCTGCGCTCGGCGAGCTTCCGGACCTCGGCCGCCACCACGGCGAAGCCCTTGCCGTGCTCGCCGGCACGCGCCGCCTCGATCGCCGCGTTGAGCGCCAGCAGGTTGGTCTGGTAGGCGATGTCGTCGACGATGCCGATCTTGTCGGCGATCTGCTGCAGCGCCGCCACCGTGC
>DASVZD010000182.1:0-3877 GCA_036391815.1 Rhodocyclaceae bacterium | reverse complement strand
GAACACCGACATTGCGCAAGCATTAACTCATACCGCCGGCGTACGCCGAAGGCATTTCGGCTTGAACTGCTTGCCCCTAGACGTTGAACTTCCGCACGCTTTCCTTGAGGGCGTGGGACAACTCGACCAGCGCATCGGTGCGATGGCTTTCCTCTGCCGATGCGGCATGGGTTTCCTCGATGCCGCGCGCGACCATCTCGACGCGCTGGGCGATCTCGGTGCTGGCCGCGCGCTGCTCGTTCAAGCCGCCGGCGATCGACTCGATCGCCTTGCCGACCTCGTTCGAGGATTCGGCCATGCGCTGCACCGCGTCGCGGATGCCGGCCGTATGCGAGGCCAGGTCTTCCGCGGTCGTGTTGGCGCGCGTCATCGTGTGCCGCGCGGAGTCGCTCGTCTCGCAGACGCCGCCGACGATGTCGGAGATCTCCTGCGTCGACGTCGCCGTGCGTTCGGCCAGCTTGTGTTGACGCGCACCGAAAACTACCCAGTTTTCACGGGTTCTGCGCGCTGAAAATTACCCAGGGTGATTAACCTCCGCCGCTCCGGAAAGGAGCGGGGAAACGCAGGAGATGATCACCATGAACATGCTGGGAAAAGTGCGACGTCTGCACTATCGGGATGGGCTGTCGATCTCGGAGATCGAGCGACGGATGGGCCTGACGCGAAAGACGATCCGGAAGTGGCTGAAAACGCCGGAAGGCGTCGAGCCGAAGTACCGCCGCAGAAGCGACGACACCAAGATTGCCCCGTACGCCGAGCGGCTGATCGGCATGCTGGAGACGGATGCAAAGCGGCCGGTGCGGGAGCGGCGCACCGCGCTGAAACTTCATGCCGTGCTCAAAGCGGAAGGCTTCGACGGCGACTACAGCCGGGTGACCGAATTCATCCGGCGCTGGCGGGCCGACGGCGGCAATGCGGTGACACGGGCCTTCGTGCCGCTGCGCTTCGAGCCAGGCGAAGCGCACCAGTTCGACTGGAGCGAAGAGCACCTGCTCATCGGCGGCGTCTGGCGCAAAGTGATTGCCGCGCACCTGAAGCTCTGCCATAGCCGAGCCTTCATCGTGCAAGCCTACCCGGCACAAAGCCACGAAATGCTGTTCGACGCCCACGCCCGTGCGTTCGCCGCCCTGGGCGGCATTCCCCGGCGCGGTATTTACGACAACATGAAGACGGCGGTGGACAAGGTCAAGAAAGGCAAGGCGCGGGTGGTCAACACGCGCTTTGCCGCGATGGCCTCGCACTACCTGTTCGATCCGGACTTCTGCAATGTCGCCTCCGGCTGGGAGAAAGGCGTCGTCGAGAAGAATGTCCAAGACAGCCGGCGACGACTCTGGCAGGAAGCGGCGGAGATGCGGTTCGGTTCCTTCACCGAGCTGAACCTCTGGCTCCTGGCCCGGTGCCGCAGCCTGTGGCAGGAGATCCGGCACCCGGACTACGACCTCACGCTGGCCGAGATGCTCGAACAGGAGCAACCGCACCTCATGCCGATGATCGTGCCGTTCGACGGCTATGTCGAGACGGTCGGCAAGGTGTCGAGCACCTGTCTGGTGAATTTCGACCGCTGCCGCTACTCGGCGCCCTGTGAGCTGGTCGGGCAGATGGTCGGCATCCGCGTTTATCCGGAGCGGATCGATCTCGTCGCGCATGATGAGGTCGCGGCGAGCCATGTGCGCAGCTTCGGACGCAACGAAGCGCGTTACGACTGGCAGCACTACATCCCGCTGATCGAGCGGAAGCCCGGTGCGCTGCGCAACGGCGCGCCGTTTGCCGACATGCCGGCGCCGCTGCAGAAGCTGCGGACCTTGCTGCTCAAGCGCGACGGCGGCGACCGGACGATGGCCAAGGTGCTGGCTGCCGTGCCGCGGCACGGCCTGGAACCGGTGCTGGTGGCCGTCGAACTGGTGCTCGAATCGGGCAATCCCAGCCCCGAGCATATCGAGAACGTGCTCTCCCGCCTGAAGTCGCCGCCGCCACCGCCGCAGATCGATACCGCTCTGACGGTGAGCGAGACGCCGGTCGCCGATCCGCATCGCTATGATCGCCTGCGCACGGAGGTGAACCATGCGTGATGTGCTCGCCGAACTGAAGGGCCTGCGGCTGTACGGAATGGCGAACGCCTGGGACGAGATTGCGGCCGGCGGCGATTCCGAAGCGCTGCAATCCTCGCGCTGGCTGGTCGAGCATCTCCTGCAGGCCGAACAGTCCGACCGTCATTTGCGCTCGATTCACTACCAGATGCACACGGCCAAGTTCCCGGTGCATCGTGACCTGGCCGGCTTCGACTTCGAGCAGTCCAAGGTCGACCGGGGGCTGATCGACGAGTTGGCGACCTTGGCGTTCACGGAGCAGGCACACAATGTCGTGTTGATCGGCGGCACGGGGACGGGCAAGACCCACCTGGCGACGGCGTTGGGCGTCTCCGGCATCACGAACCACGGCAAGCGCGTGCGCTTCTTCTCGACGGCGGACCTCGTCAATCTGCTGGAGCAGGAGAAGGCGGCCGGTAAGGCTGGCCGACTGGCCTTCTCGCTGTTGCGCATGGACCTCGTCATCCTGGATGAACTGGGCTACCTGCCGTTCAGCCAGTCGGGCGGGGCCTTGCTCTTCCATCTGCTGTCGAAGCTCTACGAGCACACCAGCGTGCTGATCACGACCAACCTGACCTTCGGGGAGTGGGCCAGCGTCTTCAACGACGCCAAGATGACGACGGCGCTGCTGGATCGCCTGACGCATCACTGCCACATCGTCGAGACCGGCAACGAGTCGTACCGCTTCCGGCACAGCACGGCGACAGCGAAATCGCGCATCAAGGCGAGGGAGCAGAGCAGGAAAGCGAAGCCGGTTGCAGCGGAGACGTCATGAGACCGGCGCGCGGAAGAACCCGCTTCGGGCTACGCCCTGCGCGGCTTCTTCCGCGCAATTCCGCGCCAACCGGGTCACGCAGCGGTTGGCGGCAAACGACCGGTTTGGATTACACTCACCAACGGCTATCGCAATGACGGATAGCTAAAGCCCCTGGGTAAAATTCAACGCGCAGGGCTGGGTACTTTTAGACGCGCATCGACAGCCTCAGCTGCATAATTCCGCGCTGAAAAGCAAAAGGCCGGGTCGCCCCGGCCTTTCTCACTGACGCTACCTTCAGGTCACTCGGCGGTCGGTGCCTCGGCGGCTTCGCTCTCCGCCGGGCGGTCCATCAGTTCGACGTAGGCCATCGGCGCATTGTCGCCGACGCGGAAGCCCATCTTGAGGATGCGCAGGTAGCCGCCGTTGCGGTTGGCGTAGCGCGGGCCCAGTTCGTCGAACAGCTTGGTGACAACCTCGCGGTCGCGCAGGCGGTCGAAGGCGAGGCGGCGGTTGGCCAGCGACGGCTTCTTGCCGAGGGTGATCAGCGGCTCGACGACGCGGCGCAGTTCCTTGGCCTTCGGCAGGGTGGTCTTGATGGCCTCGTGGCGCAGCATGGAGACGGCCATGTTGCGCAGCATCGCGAGGCGGTGCGACGAGGTGCGGTTGAGCTTGCGGAGTCCGTTGCCGTGACGCATTTTGCTTTTCCTTTTGTGCGGCCGCCGCGCAGTGCAAGCGGCCGGTTAATTGTTGTTGGTTTTAGCGGTTAAAAATTAGCCGAGCTTCTCAAGGCCGGCGGGCGGCCAGTTCTCGAGCTTCATGCCAAGGGTGAGGCCGCGCGAAGCGAGCACTTCCTTGATCTCGTTGAGCGACTTGCGGCCCAGGTTCGGGGTCTTCAGGAGCTCGGTTTCGGTGCGCTGGATCAGGTCGCCGATGTAGTAGATGTTCTCGGCCTTGAGGCAGTTGGCCGAACGAACGGTCAGCTCGAGGTCGTCGACCGGGCGCAGCAGGATCGGATCGACTGAGGCGACCTTCG
>DASVZD010000181.1:0-2972 GCA_036391815.1 Rhodocyclaceae bacterium | reverse complement strand
TTCGCGCATCGGCGGCAGGCGCAGGCGGATCACGTTGAGGCGGTGGAACAGGTCCTCGCGGAACAGGCCCTGGCGCACGCGATCCTCGAGGTTCTGGTGGGTGGCGGCGATGACGCGCACGTTCGACTTGATCGGCTGGTGTCCGCCGACGCGGTAGAAGTGGCCGTCGGACAGCACGCGCAGCAGGCGCGTCTGCAGCTCGGCCGGCATGTCGCCGATTTCGTCGAGGAACAGCGTGCCGTTGTCGGCCTGCTCGAAGCGGCCGCGGCGCTGTCCGGTAGCGCCGGTGAACGAGCCCTTCTCGTGGCCGAAGAGTTCGGATTCGAGCAGGTCGCGCGGGATCGCCGCGGTGTTGATGGCGATGAAGGGCGCGTCGCGCCGCGGGCTGTGCCGGTGCAGCGCGCGGGCGACGAGTTCCTTGCCGGTGCCGGACTCGCCGTTGATCAGCACGGTCGCGTGCGACTGCGAGAGGCGGCCGATGGCGCGGAACACCTCCTGCATCGAGGGCGCCTGGCCGAGGATCTCGGGCGTCAGAGCTTCGCTGGCCGCCACCGCGCTCGCCTGCGGCGTCTGCTCGAGGGCGCGCCGCACCAGGTCGACCGCCTGGTCGACGTCGAAGGGCTTGGGCAGGTATTCGAAGGCGCCGCCCTGGAAGGCGGAGACGGCGGAATCGAGGTCCGAGTACGCCGTCATGATGATGACGGGAAGGTCGGGGAAGTCGGACTTCGCCAGCTTGAGCAGGTCGAGGCCCGAGGTGCCCGGCATGCGGATGTCGGACACCAGCACGCGCGGCGTCTCGCCGGCGTTGAGCGCGGCGAGCGCCTCGTCCGCCGAGCCGAAGCTCTTGCTCGGGATGTCCTCGCGCGCCAGCGCCTTCTCGAGCACCCAGCGGATGGAGCGGTCGTCGTCGATGATCCAGACAGCGTTCATGCTTCCCTATTCCTTCGCGTTTGCCAGCGGCAGGCGGATCGAGAAGCAGGTGCGGCCCGGACGCGAGTCCACCTCGATGCTTCCCTGGTGCTGCTGGATGAAGCTTTGCGCCAAGGTCAGCCCGAGCCCGCTGCCGCCTTCGCGGCCGGACACCAGGGGATAGAAGATCTTGTCGCGGATGTCCTCGGGGATGCCGGGACCATTATCGATCACCTGCAATTCGAGCGCCAGCGGGTAGCGGCGCTTGGCCAGCGTCACCTGGCGGTCGGCGCGCGTGCGGAAGACGATCTCGCCCTGCCCATGCATCGCCTGCGCGGCATTGCGCGCGATGTTGAGGATGGCCTGGATCAGCTGCTCGCGGTCGCCGGTGACGTCGGGCAGCGAGGTGTCGTAGTCGCGGCGCACGCGCACGCCGGCATACTCGGCATGGATCAGCCGGCGCACGCGCTCGAGGATCTCGTGGATGCTGACCTGCGCCGGCTGCATCGCGCGGTGCGAGGAGAGCAGCCGCTGCATCAGGTCCTGCAGGCGATCGGCTTCCTTGATGATCACCTGCGTGTATTCGCGCAGCGCCGGCGCGTTCTCCAGCATGCCGAGCTCGCGCTCCAGCAGCTGCGCCGAGCCGCGGATGCCGCCGAGCGGATTCTTGATCTCGTGCGCCAGGTTGCGGATGAGTTCGCGGTTGGCCTGCTGCTGCATCGCCGCGCGCTCCTCGCGCGCCGCTTTCAGCTGCTGGTCGATGGGACGGAACTCGAGCAGCAGCCGCGCGCCTTCCGCCTCGATCGGCGTGACGGTGCAATCGAGGTGCAGCGGCTCGGCGTCGGGCCGCGCCACCATGATGTCGTGCCCGGTGTAGCTCCAGTTGTTCTTGACCGCGCTCTCGAGTGCAGCAGCGAGCGTCGGCGACGTACCGAGCAGCTGCGACATCGGGCGGCCGAGCCAGGCGCGCTCCGCTACGGCAAGCAGGTTTTCCGCCGCGGGATTGAGATGCCGGATGAGTTCGCGCTCGTCGAGCAGTATCACTGCCGACGACAGCAGGTCGAGGCCGGAGAACGAGGAAGGCCGGGGATCTTTCATGCCCGCAGTCGAGCAAGAAGCAAGCCTGGCTCGTCAGGCCTACTTCAGGTTGGCGATTTCCTTGTTGAGCGCCTCGATATTGCGCTCATGCAGCTGGACGGCATCGCGGTAGGGCTGCAGCCGTTCCTGCACTTTCGCCTCGTTGATGCTGCTGACCCCGCCGCGGCGCACGTTGCGCTCGTCGGGATTCACCGTGGATTCCTGTTCCGCCAGCGCCTTCCTGGCGTCTTCGAGCAGCTTTTGCTCGGTGGCGAGTTCCTGGCCGAGGATCGCGCGGCGATCGTTGTCGCGGGCCTTCTGCTGGTCGGGAGCGACGCGCGGGAAGTCGCTCGGCGGCTTCGTCTTCGGCGCCGAGAAGGTCGAGATCGGCTGTTCGCGGGACAGCACGCTGCAGTTCTTGGCCGCGTTCTTCTGGTTCGTGTACAGCACCACGCCGTTCTCGTCGGTGCACTTGTACAGCGTGTCGGCCGCAGCACTGAGCGGCAGCGCCAACAGGATGAGAGACAGCCTCAGCTTCATGGTGTTAGACCCGGGTCGTGAATACGACGAGTGTATGTCAAAAAGGCGCCGCCGGAGCGGCCCCCGCGCGGAACCCGGGCCCCAAAGAAAAAGGACGGGGCGCGCCCCGTCCTTTCTCGCGACTGCCGATCCGCTCAGATCGAGTAGTACATCTCGTACTCGAGCGGGTGGGTGGTCATGCGGAACTTGGTGACCTCTTCCATCTTGAGTTCGATGTAGGCATCGATCATCTCGTTGGAGAACACGCCGCCGCGCGTCAGGAACTCGCGGTCCTTGTCGAGGTACTCGAGGGCCTGGTCGAGGCTGGAGCAGACGGTCGGGATCTTCGCGTCTTCTTCCGGCGGCAGGTCGTACAGGTTCTTGTCGGCGGGATCGCCGGGGTGGATCTTGTTCTGCACGCCGTCGAGGCCGGCCATCATCATGGCGGAGAAGGCCAGGTACGGGTT
>DASVZD010000180.1:0-3844 GCA_036391815.1 Rhodocyclaceae bacterium | reverse complement strand
ACCGAGTCGGTGCCGAGGTGGCCGTTGGTGACGCAGGCCTGCATCGGCGAGGCGATGATGTTCGGGATGCCGTTGGCCAGCGCGAAGGGCACCGCCCAGTTCATGTAGAACACGCAGGAGGTCCAGCCGCCGATCATGGTCCATTCCCACGGCTGGAAGTCGGCGTCCTTCTGCTTCTTGGCGATGTAGGCGTAGGCCTCTTCCCAGGTCGCGGTGCGGAACTTCATCTCGCCGCGCTTGCTGCCCTCGACGCGGATCAGCGGCGTCTTGAGGCGGTCGGTGTCGTAGGTCTGGCGCAGGCCCGACTGGCCGCGCGCGCAGATCTTGCCGCGGTTGAGCGTCGAGTTGGCGTTGCCGTCGATCTTGACGATGCGCTTGACGCCGTTCTTGCTGCGCGTGGTGACGCGCAGGTTGCACAGCGACGAGCAGAAGTTGCAGATGCTGTGCGCGGTTTCCTCGACGGCGGCCTCGGTGTCGCCGGTGCTGCTCATGAGGTCGGCCGACTTCAGCAGGCCGACGCCCGCGGCGCCCGCGCCGCTCGCCTTCAAAAAGCTGCGACGCGACAGCTTGGGAAATGTCCAGGACATTGCTCTCCTCCTTGATGGGTCTCTTATCGGCCGCGCCTTCTTGGCGCGGCTCTTGTCGCCGATCGACGGCGTCCGGCCCATAAGGCAACGGTTGTGCCATGCCGGACCGTGCACAAGAGGGCGCGCGACTTCCCTGTTGCGTCAGATGCTTGGGAAGGGTGCGGTGCAGCACGGACGCAGGGCGGCGCATTTTTCGCCTGCCATTTTTGGCGGACGTGGCAGTTCGGGTTAAAGTGTCGGCCCGAGCCGCACCCAGAGGCGGCCGAGGCAAACCGGAGGAGACATGAACATCCCGATTTCGCCATTTCCGGAACTCATTCCGGAAATGGCCACCCTCGTCGAGTCGCTGCCCGAGCCGCGCGTGTTCGTCGGCGCCGACTACCGCGTGCTGGCGGTCAACAAGGCCTACCGCGACCAGTTCGGCGATCCGACCGGGCAGGGCGGCGTGCGCCGCTGCTACGAGGTCTCGCACCACCTGTCGGTGCCGTGCGACCAGGCCGGCGAGAGCTGCCCGCTGCGCACCAGCCAGGAGACCGGCGAGCCGTCGCGCGTGCTGCACATCCACCACACGCCGCACGGTCCCGAGCACGTGGACGTCGAGATCGCGCCGATCCGCGACCGCAGCGGGCGCGTACTGTTCTACGTCGAGACCATGCACACGGTGCGCCATGCGCACAGCCAGCCGTCGGCGCAGGGACTGGTGGGGCGCTCGCCGGCCTTCAACCGCATGCTGTCGCTGCTCGACCGCGTGGCGCCGACCGACGTCACCGTGCTGCTGCTCGGCGAGTCGGGCACCGGCAAGGAACTGGCGGCGCGCGCGCTGCACTCGGCCAGCGCACGGGCGCGCAGCCAGTTCGTCGCCGTCGATTGCGCCAGCATGACCGAGAACCTGTTCGGCAGCGAGCTGTTCGGCTACGAGAAGGGCGCCTTCACCGGCGCCGTCAGCCGCCGCGCCGGCCTGGTCGAGGCGGCGGCCGGCGGCACGCTGTTCATCGACGAGATCGGCGACATGCCGCTCAACATGCAGGTGCGCCTGCTGCGCCTGATCGAGACCGGCACCTTCCGCCGCGTCGGCGGCGTCGAGCAGCTGCGCGCCGACTTCCGCCTGGTGCTCGCCACCCACCGCGACCTGGCGAAGATGGTTGAGGAGGGCACGTTCCGGCGCGACCTCTACTACCGCATCAGCGCCTTCCCTATCGAGATGCCGTCTCTGCGCGAGCGCCGCGAGGACATCCCGCTGCTGGCCGAGTCGCTGCTGTCGCGCGTCTCCAAGCGCCACCTGCATCTGCATCCGAAGGCGATGGAGCAGCTCGCCGCCCACGCCTTCCCCGGCAACATCCGCGAGCTGCGCAACATTCTCGAGCGCGCCAGCCTGCTGGCCGACGGCGACACCATCATGCCCGAGCACCTCAACCTCGGCGGCACGGCGGCCTCGGGCAGGAAGCACGAGCGCCCGCTGCACCCGCTCTCGGAAGTCGAGAACCGCTACCTGCGCTGGGCCGTCGACAACCACGGCGACGACCGCCGCGCGCTGGCCGAAAAGCTGGGCGTCAGCGAACGCACGCTCTACCGCAAGATCAAGGACATGATCGATTGGGATTCAACGCGGAGCGGCGAGGCAAGCGTTTGCCACGGGTGCCAGCGGCCGTTGTAGGGAGTGGTTGTAGTTAGGCGCGGCGCTCGGGCCGCCGGGGTGCCCTGCCGCACTTCGTGTCCTCCGGCGGACAAAAGCGATAGAGCGTCCGCCTCCTCCTTTACCTACGTGCAGCAGGGCACCCCACCGGCCCGGCGAATCAGCGCTCGGTGCGTAGCCAAGGGTGGCGGGGGGTCGTCGACGCGGAGGTAGAGGAGGAGGAGCCGGCCTTCGGCCGGCGACGGGGGACACGCAGCGTCGGCGACCCCCTGTCGCCCTTGGCGGGTTAAGAGCGCCGAAAATTCACCGCTTCAACAGCGACTTGAGATCAGCGAACGGATTGTGAGTCGCAACCCCACCCTTTGAAGTCGACGAACCACCCCGCTGCGCCGCCGCTTCCAGCTCCCGCTGGTGCTCGTTGTCGTGGCAGTAGAGGCAGAGCAGCTCCCAGTTGCTGCCGTCGGGCGGGTTGTTGTCGTGGTTGTGGTCGCGGTGGTGGACGGTCAGTTCGCGCACGTTGGCGTTCGTGAAGGTGCGCGCGCAGCGCCCGCAGACCCAGGGGTAGATCTTCAGGGCGCGCTCGCGGTAGCCCTGCTCGCGGGCGTCGGCGTCGCGCCGCGCCTGGGCGACGATGCGGTCGAGCTTGGAATGGTCGGGTTGCTTCGACATGGCGCCCATGTTAGCGCGCCATGTCGGCCTGCGGTCAGCCGGCGGCCGAGGTCCCGATGGAACCGGCGTCGCCGGACTTGACGATCAGCACCGCGCAATCCAGCCCGCCGACGACGCGGTCGACCACGCTGTCGGCCATCATGCGCGACAGGCCCTTGCCGCGATGGCTGCCGACCACGACGAGGTCGGCGCCGAGCTCCACGGCGGCGTTGGCGATGCTTTCCGAGGCCGGGCCGCGCAGGATCTTCGTCTCGACCTCGATGCCTTCCAGCTTCATGAGTCCCGCCTTTTGGGCGAGATCCTCGGTGGCGTCCTCGAGCTGGCGGTCGCTGGAAATGGCGGTGACGATGGTCACCGGCGTGCGCGTGGCCTTGGCGACCTGCATGGCGACGTCGGCGACGCCGTCGCTGGTCTCGCTGCCGTCGCTCGCCAGCAGGATGCGCTGCTGCCACATGCGCGCGCGCGCGGGGACCACCAGGACGTGGCAGGCGGTCTCGGCGATCAGGTGCGAGGCGCGGTCGCCCAGCAGCTTCTGGCGGAGGTCGACCGGCGGGCGGCGGCCGATCACCAGGATGTTGGTGTCGGCGGCGGCCACGGCGGCAGCGACCTGCTCGACCGGGTTCTTGCCGTGGCGCACGATCTCCTCGCTGGCGACGCCCGCAGCGGCGGCTTCGCGCACCGTCGGCATCAGGCGCGCCTCGGCCGTCTCGCGCTGCGCGGCGCTTTCCACCGAGGTCATCACGTCGAGGGTCACGCCGAAGCGCTGCGCCAGGGCGATGGCGACCTCGGTCGGCGCGCGCGAGAACTCGCTGCCGTCGGTGGCGAGCATCAGGCGCTGGCGGCGGAAGCCGTCCGGCAGCAGCTTGCCGTGGCATTCCTTGAAGGCGCGCACCTTGCAGCGGCGGCAGACGTCGGGATCGAGCGTCCAGTAGAGCGCGCCGACGACGTTGGTCAT
>DASVZD010000179.1:0-6886 GCA_036391815.1 Rhodocyclaceae bacterium | reverse complement strand
CGCCGCAGACGTTCTTCGATCGCGCCACGCGGACCATCGACATCGGCTACCGCGAACTCTACGAGCGCCTGCTGCCGACGCTCGACGGCGAACTCGAGCGCCGCATCGGCGCCCTGGAAACCCAGCTGGCCCTGCAGACCGGGCTCGCGGCGGTCCTGCTGCTGCTGCTGGCGTACGTCTCGATCGGCGCCTACTACGCGATCATGGAGGCGATCAAGGGCCTCTCCACGGGCGCCGGCGCCATCGCCAAGGGCGATCTCTCGGCACGCGTCCCGCTGGTCGGCGGCGACGAACTGACCGGCGTCAGCGCCAGCTTCAACTCGATGGCGACGAGCTTCAACGACCTGCTGCGCCGCTCGCACCAGACCTCGGACAGCCTCTCGCAGGCAGCGGCGGGGCTCACCACCTCGGCCCACGACGTCGCCTCGAGCTCGCGCGAGCAGAGCGACGCCGCCGCCGGCATGGCGGCTTCCGTCGAACAGATGACGGTCAGCATCGACCAGATCGCCGAGCACGCGCGCACCGCGCAGGAGACGTCGACGGCGGCCGGCGAACTGTCGCGCGAAGGCGGCCGCATCGTGGACGAGACGGTGCAGGAGATCGAGCAGATCGCCGTCGCCGTCAACGAATCGGCCCAGCTGATCGAGGAACTCGGCAGGAACTCCAACGAAATCTCGGCAATCGTCAACGTCATCAAGGAGATCGCCGACCAGACCAACCTGCTGGCCCTGAACGCGGCCATCGAGGCGGCGCGTGCCGGCGAGCTCGGGCGCGGTTTCGCCGTCGTGGCGGACGAAGTCCGCAAGCTCGCCGAGCGCACCACCCACGCCACGCAGGAGATCGGCGGCATGATCGAGGCGATGCAGACCGGCACGGCGGACGCGGTGGAAAGCATGAAGCGCGGCGTCGAGCGCGTCGGGCACGGCGTGGCGCTGTCGCGCCAGGCCGGCGAATCGATCGGGCGCATCCGCGAGAGCTTCGCCCGCGTGCTGGAGGCCGTGCAGGAAATCTCGGTCGCGCTGAAGGAGCAGTCGGTCGCCAACAACGGCGTCGCGCGCAGCGTCGAGCGCATCGCGCGCATGGCGGAGTCCAACAGCGAATCGGTCGCCGCCATGGCCGGCACCGCCGGGCAGCTCGAAGGCCTGGCGCGCGAGGTGCAGGGCGTGGTGCGCCAGTTCCGGCTGTCGCATTAGCCGGTCAGGGGCCGGGGCCTTGCCCCGGCTGGCTCCGATCCGTAATATTAGCGACTTCTAATGTTACGAACGGGAAAGCCAATGAGCACGGAACGCTACATCCGCATAATGGCCGGGACGATGGTCCTGCTGTCGCTTGGCCTCAGCCAGTACTTCGGCCAGATCGACCTGTCCGGCATGTCCTGGCTGTGGTTCACCGCCTTCATCGGGCTGAACCTGCTGCAATCGGGCTTCACCGGCTTCTGCCCGCCGGAGCTCCTGCTGAGGAAGCTCGGCGTGAAGTCCCAGGGCAGCGCCTGCAGCAGGTAGTCAGGCGAACCAGGACTCGACCTTCCTGCGGTCCGGCACGCTGCCGGAATGCATCACCTTGCCGTCGATGACGACGCCCGGCGTGCTCATCACGCCGTGCCGGGCGATCGACGGCATGTCCTCGACCTTTTCGATCTGAACCGGGACGCCGCGCGCGGCGGCGACCTCCTCGATGAGCTTGGCGGTGTTGCGGCAGTTGGCGCAGCCGCTGCCCAGGACTTTGATGGTTTTCATGGTCACCTCATAGAAGCCAGTTGAAGACGTAGCCGACGCCCAGGATCCCGACCGCGACCACGCCGGCGAAGGTCGCGATGAGCACGGGACGCAGCACCTTGCGCAGGATGATCATCTCCGGCAGCGACAGCGCGATCACGCTCATCATGAAGGCGAGCACGGTGCCGAGCGCGGCGCCCTTGCCGAGCAGCGCCTCGACGACCGGAATGATGCCGGCGGCGTTGGAATACATCGGCACGCCGATGAGCACCGCGGCCGGCACCGACCACCAGGGCGCATCCTTGCCCATGATGCCGGCCATCATGTCTTCCGGCACGTAGCCGTGGATGCCGGCGCCGAGGGCGATGCCGAGCAGGATGTAGGGCCAGACCTTGCCGACGATGCTGCGGACGTGCTCCCACCCGGCCTCGATGCGGGCGTTCCAGCCCAGCCGTTCCGCCTCGAACACCGCCGGCTGGGTGTTCTGCATCTCGCGCACCCAGTCCTCCAGGTGATGCTCCATGCGCAACTCGCCGATCACCAGCCCGGCGGCGATGGCGACGGCCAGGCCGAGCACGAGATACAGCGCCGCCACCTTCCAGCCGAACATGCCGAACAGCAGCGCCAGCGCCACCTCGTTGACCATCGGCGCCGAGATCAGGAACGAGAAGGTCACGCCAAGCGGCACGCCGGCCGAGAGGAAGCCGATGAACAGCGGCACGGCCGAGCACGAGCAGAACGGCGTCACGATGCCGAGCAGCGCCGCCAGGACGTTGCCGACGCCCAGCCGCTTGCCCGACAGCAGGGCGCGCGTGCGTTCCGGCGCGACGAAGGTGTGGACCACGCCCATGACGAAGACGATCCCGGCGAGCAGCAGCAGAACCTTGGGCGTATCGAACAGGAAGAAGTGCACGGACTCGCCCAGCCGCCTGGCGCGATCGAGGCCGAGCACGGAGAGGCCGGCATCGGCGAACTCCTCGAGGTAGGCGTAGGCGCCGACCCAAGCGACGGCGGCGGCGGCGAGCCAGCCGAGGTGCTGACCTAGGCCGCTCGTGGTCGGGCCGGTGGCAATTCTTTCGTTCATCGCGATGCTCCAGGAGGTTGTTCGGAAATGATGCGCGCCGCGATCTCGGCGGCCTTGCCGGTGTATCCGAGGCAGCGCTCGCGCAGGTTCTTTTCGCGGAAGTGCGAATGCCCTTCGGCGGTCCCCAGGTCGCAGCCCAGCAGCTCATGGCAGCCGCGGGCGCCGAATTCCCGCTCGAATTCCCGGATCAGCCGCTGGGTGGCCTGGTAGGCATCCTGGGGCGGCTGCGCCGCGGTCGAGCGTCCGAGCGCAAGGCTCACGCCCATCATCGCTCCCGTCAAGGCGCCGCAGGTGCCGCAGGTCCTCGCCATGCCGCTGCAAAAGCCCGTCGCGATCCGCGGCAGCAGATCCGATTCGACGCCCTGCGCGTCGGCCAGCGCAAGCAGCACGCTCTCGGCGCAGTAGAGACCCGACGAGAACGAATCCTCGGCGGCACGGCGAACATCGGCGATTTTTTCAGGCGTCATGATGGATCCTTCGGAAATGAGGGGCGAGGCAACATTTAGCCTGGCTGGCGCCGCCATGACAAACGACAAATGCGTATCCCTTCCATGCGCGCTGCGCATCGCGGATCGGGACTCCGCCGCGATTCGTCACAGCCGCTTCGCGAGGCATTTGGCGCTGGCCGGACAGAGGCGGCGGAATTGCGCATGCGCGGCGATGGCGGCCGGCACGGCATCCCGCAGAACATCGAGATAGCCGAGCCGGCGGAAGTAGCCGTCGGCATCCGTCGTCAGCAGGTAGACCGCGGCCACGCCGGCTTCGCGCGCGGCGGCCTCCCGGCGGGCCACAAGCTCGCGGCCGAGACCGCGACCCCGCCAATCCGGTGCAACGGCCACGGAACGCAGCAAAGCGTCGCTTCCGGCAAGCTCGAGCCCCGCCATGCCGACGACCTCGCCGGTTCGATCCAGCGCAAGCTCGAACCCAGACGGCGCGTCGGCGGAAATGTCGTCGACGGGCAGATGCATCCCGCGCAGCAGTGCCAGGATGCGCGGCAGCCAGTCCGGCGTCGCGGCGGCGAAGCGGATGCCGTCGAGGTCAGGCGCGTCGCTCATACCAGTCCTTGCTGGCGTTGACCACCTTCACGACCAGCAGCATGACCGGCACCTCGATGAGGACGCCGACGACCGTCGCCAGCGCCGCGCCAGACTCGAAGCCGAACAGGCTGATCGCCGCGGCGACGGCCAGCTCGAAGAAGTTGGAGGCGCCGATCAGCGCCGACGGGCAGGCGACGTCGTGCTTCTCGCCGACCGTGCGATTGAGCCAGTAGGCCAGCGCCGAATTGAAGAACACCTGGATCAGGATCGGCACCGCCAGCAGCGCGATCACCAGCGGCTGCCCGATGATCGCCTTGCCCTGGAAGGCGAACAGCAGCACCAGCGTGGCCAGCAGCGCACCGATCGACCAGGGTCCGATCTTCGCCATGGCGGCGTCGAAGCGGGCCGGTCCCTTCGCCAGCAGCGACCTGCGCCATGCTTGGGCCAGCGCCAGCGGGATCACTATGTAGAGCACCACCGAGGTCACCAGCGTGTCCCACGGCACCGTGATCGCCGAGATGCCCAGCAGCAGGCCGACGATGGGTGCGAAGGCGAACACCATGATGGTGTCGTTGAGGGCGACCTGCGACAGCGTGAACAGCGGATCGCCGTTCGAGAGGCGGCTCCAGACGAAAACCATCGCCGTGCAGGGCGCGGCGGCGAGCAGGATCAGGCCGGCGATGTAGCTGTCGAGCTGATCGGCCGGCAGCATCGGCGCGAACAGCTGGCGCACGAACAGCCAGCCGAGAAACGCCATCGAGAACGGCTTGACCAGCCAGTTCACGAACAGCGTGACGCCGATGCCGCGCACATGCTGCTTCACCTCGTGCAGGGCGCCGAAATCCACCTTGACCAGCATCGGGATGATCATCACCCAGATCAGCAGGCCGACCGGGATGTTGACGCGCGCCAGTTCCAGCCGGCCGAGCGCCTGGAACGGCGCGGGAACCGCCTGCCCGAGGACGATGCCCGCGACGATGCACAGGAACACCCAGACGGTCAGGTAGCGCTCGAAGACGCTCATCGGCGCCCCGGCGGCGAGCTTGGCGGTGGCTTCGCATTGCGCTGACATACGGTTCTCCTTACAGGCCGAGGGCCTCTTTGACGGCGGGAACCAGGCGGCGGCGGATGTCGTCGCGCACCTGGACGAAAGCCTCCAGCGGCTCGCCGTGGGGGTCGTGGAACGGCTGGTGCATGCGCGGCACCGGGCGCGGGAAGACCGGGCAGCTCTCCTTCGCGTTGTCGCAGACGGTCACCACGAGATCGATCTGCTCGTCGAGCACGGCGTCGACGTCCTTGGGATGCAGGCCTTCGGTCGGCAACCCGACGAGCCCGAGGGCCGCGACGGCGTTGTCGGCGACCTTCGGCTGCGGCCGCGTGCCGGCGGATATCGCCCGCACCCGCCCGGCCAGGTCGTGGTTGAGGATGACTTCCGCCATCTGGGAGCGGCAGGAGTTTCCGGTGCACAGCACCAGCACGGTCTTCATCGGAGCTTCCCTTCCTACGGGTTGGACTTCGCCAGCCGCCGGCGCTTGGCGCTGGTCTCGACGGCGGACGTCTTCGGCAGGCAGGCGCTGCCCTGGCAGCAGTCCTGCACCAGGTAGGCGATGAGTTCGTCCATGGCGCCGTAATTCACCGAGTAGAAGATGAAGCGGCTCTCCTGGCGGGACTGGACGAGGCCGGCCCGCACCAGCTGGGCGACGTGGAACGAGAGGGTCGCGGGCGCCAGTTGCAGGCTGTCGGCGATGGCGGTGGCGTTCATGCCCGCGTCGCCGGCCTCGACCAGCAGCCGGAAGATGCCCAGCCGGGTTTCCTGCGCCAGGGCGCCGAGCTTGTCGACGGCTTGCTTGGTTTCCATGATTTCACGCTTCCATGATCATGGAAGCATTGTATCGACGGATCGGGGGCTGTCAAGGGCTATGGGGGCGGGCCGCCGAAATTCTCCGCCGCTTGACCGCCGTCAATGACCCGTCCGGCGGCGGGGACGAAAGTGACGGCCATGCGCAGGCTCCTTCTCACCCTGATGGTGCTGCCCTCGCTGGGCTTCGCGGCCGCCGGCACGCCGGCGCCCGAGCGCCAGGCGGAGCTGGTGCGGCTGGTGCGCGAGGATTGCGGTTCCTGCCACGGCATGCGCCTGACCGGCGGCCTCGGTTCGCCGCTGACGGCGCAGGCGCTGCGCGAGAAGCCCGCCGAGAGCCTGGTGGCGACCGTCATGCAGGGCCGCCCCGGCACCGCCATGCCGCCCTGGCAGGGAATGCTCACCGAGGGCGACGTGCGCTGGATCGTGGCCCGGCTGATGGCCGGCTTTCCGGAGATGCCCAAATGAACGCCTGCCGTATCCTGCTGCTGTCCGCCTGCGCCGCCCTGCTGACCGCCTGCGCCGCAACGCCGCCGCTGCGCGGCACCGGCGACCTCGGCGTGGTGATCGAGCGCGCCAGCGGCAGCGTCGAGATCGTCGATACCACCCATCGCAGCATCCTCGGCCGCGTCGAGGGCCTGGGCGACCTCTCGCACGCCTCGGCGGTGTTCTCGCGCGACGGCCGCTACGCCTACGTGTTCGGGCGCGACGGCGGGCTCACCAAGGTCGACCTGCTCGCCATGCGCATCGACCGCCGCATCATCCAGGCGGGCAACAGCATCGGCGGCGCCATCTCGCAGGACGGGCGCTACGTCGCCGCGCAGAACTACGAGCCGGGCGGGGTCAAGGTGTTCGACGCCGACACGCTCGACCTGGTCGCCGACATTCCGGCCGCCCCCGGCGCCGACGGCAAGCGATCGAAGGTGGTCGGGCTCGCCGACCTGCCCGGCGAGCGCTTCGCCTACGCGCTGTTCGACGCCGGCGAGATCCGCGTCACCGATCTCTCCGATCCCGCCCATCCGGTCACCGAACGCTTTGCCGCCGGCCGGCAGCCCTACGACGGCCTCGTCACGCCGGATGGCCGCCACTACCTGGCGGGCCTGTTCGGCGAGGACGGCATCGCGCTGCTCGACACCTGGCACCCGGAGAACGGCAGCCGCCGCATCATGGATCACTACGGCCGCGGGGAGGA
>DASVZD010000178.1:0-1669 GCA_036391815.1 Rhodocyclaceae bacterium | reverse complement strand
GGTGCGCCGTGGCTACGATGCGCACGGCGTGACGAGCGCGCAGGAGGCGCTCGAAGCGGCACGCAGCGATCCGCCGGCGCAAGTAGTGCTCGACCTCAATCTCGGCGGCAGCTCGGGGCTGGCGCTGATCGAGCCGCTGCTGGCGGCCAATCCCGCCTGCCGCATCGTCGTGCTGACCGGCTATGCGAGCATCACGACGGCGGTCGACGCCATCAAGCTCGGGGCCATCCAGTATCTGGCGAAGCCGGTGGAAGTGGCGGCGGTGCTCGCCGCCTTCGGCGATGCCAGGCCGAATCCGGCCGAAGCGGTGGTGGACGCCACGCCGCTGTCGGTCGATCGCCTCGAATGGGAACACATCCAGCGCGTGCTGCGCGACCACGACAACAACATCTCGGCGACGGCGCGTGCGCTGAACATGCATCGCCGCACGCTGCAGCGCAAGCTGATGAAGCGGCCCGTCAAGCAGTAGCGGGCCGCGGCCCGGCGGGCGCCGGGCCGGGAAACGGAATCAATGGTGCATGTGTTCGCCGGCGGCCGGGGCCATCGGCATGGCGGGCGCGGCTTCCGGCATCTTCACCGGCGCTTCGACCTGCTTGCTGCTGCCGTCGGCGAAATGCAGCGTCAGCGCGACCTTGTCGCCCGGCTTGAGGCTGACGGTCGGCTCGATCAGCATGATGTGGTAGCTGCCCGGCTTGAGCTGGGTCTCGCCCTTCGCCTTGATGTCGATGGCCGGCACTTCGCGCATCTGCATGACGCCATTCACGTCGACATGGCTATGCAACTGGACGAACTTGGCGACCGTGCCTTCGGCCTTGACCAGCTTGGCGTCGGCGGCGCCTTCGTTCTTCAGCGTCATGAAGGCGCCGGTGGCCTTGGCGCCCGGCGGAATGGCGCGCACGTAGGGATTGACGACCTGGACGCTGTCGGCGGTGCCGGCCGCGAAGGCGGCGGTGCTGGCGAGCATCGAAAGGACCAGGAACAGGCGCGAAGCTTTCATGAGGACTCCTTTGCGGTTAATGGGGCGAAGAGGTGAAGCGGAAGGGCACGCTGATGCGTTCGCGGCCGCGTTCCACGATGACCGTGGCGACCCAGGCCATGGCGCCGGTCACGCAGACGGGGAGGCTGGTGGTGGCGGCGAACACGCCGGGCGACTGCTGGACGAGATCGGTGCGGTTGACGCCCATGTTCATGGTCGCGCCGGCCAGGTCGAGCACGACTTTGCTCGCCTCGGCGCCGGAGATCTTCACTTCGACGGCGAGCGGCTGCACGTTGGGGATCGGTCGCGGCATGATCGTCAGTTCGACGCGCCCGCCGCCCGGCAGTGCCGCGCCGCAGGCACTGGCCTGCAGGTCGCAGCCGGCATCCGGGGTGGCGGTGAGATCGCTCTTGGGCAGCAGCAGGGGCGAGAAATAGTAGCCGGCGGCGCCGACCAGCAGCAGGGCGACGACGATGGCGGCGTCGATGAAAAGGCTCTTGTTGGCGCGCACGGACGGACTCGGGCGGGGAGAAGCGGGTCCGCAAGTTTAAACCCGGGACCCCGTTCGGACCTGCGGCAACTTGCCGCAGGTCAAGCGGGGCGCATCCTGCAATCGCTATACTGCTGCGCCATGAACGCAGCCCGAATCAAGCCTTTCTCCTGGGTGCGCGCCCTGGCCGGCGCCGTCATCGT
>DASVZD010000177.1:0-14091 GCA_036391815.1 Rhodocyclaceae bacterium | reverse complement strand
CCGCGGTGCGGTCGTCGATGCCGTCGAACTTGGCGATCAGGCCCTTGCCGTGCGTGCGCAGCTCCTGGAGCATCACGGGCTGCCAATCGCCGGCGCCCGGTTCCTTGCCCAGCCACCAGCGCGGCATTTCCGCCCACGCCGCCGGATCGTCCCCGAAGGGATGAAGCTTGATCCAGCCCTTGATTCCGTATGGGGCGGCAATCCGCCCCAGCACGATCATGCTGCTCAGGCGGCCTTCTTGGCGAGGCCCTTGACCAGGCGCGCCGCGGTCGGCGACAGCTGGGCACCCTGGCCTTGCCAGTAGGCGAGGCGCTCGGCGTTGACCACCAGGCCGTTTTCGTTGGCGGCGGCCACCGGGTTGTAGAAACCGATGCGCTCGACGAAGCGGCCGTCGCGGCGATTGCGTGAATCGGTCACCACCATGTTGTAGAACGGGCGCTTCTTGGCGCCGCTGCGGGCGAGACGAATGACAACCATGTGTCGTTCCTTAAATTCGGAAAACGGAAAGTTTCAGAGAAGGCCAATGCCCGGACGGGCGCCGGCCGCAACTAGAAAGCCGCGGATTATAAGGGGAAATCCGCTTTATTGGAAGATTTCGGCAATCGTGCGCTGGACGGCCCTCGCCGCCTCGCGGGGATCGGGCGCCTGGCGGATCGGCCGCCCCATCACGATGTAGTCCGCGCCGTTGCGGAAAGCCTGGGCCACGTCCACGGTGCGCTTCTGGTCGTCGGCCGGCCGGTTCTCGACCGGGCGGATGCCGGGCGTGACCACGAGCAGCTTGTCGCCGAGTTCGCGCCGGATCATCGGCGCCTCGAGGCCGGAGGAGACGATGCCGTCCACGCCGGTCTGCAGGGCGCGGCGAGCGCGCGAGAGCACGAGTTTCTCGACGTCGCAGGCGAACCCGAGGTCGTCGAGGTCGCCGCGGTCGAGGCTCGTCAGCACCGTGACGGCCAGGATCTTCAGGTCGCCCTTGTCCTTGGCCGCCGCTTCCATGATGGCCTGGTTGCCATGCACGGTGGCGAAGGTGGCACCGCTGCCGGACAGGGCCCGCACGGCGGAACGCACGGTTTCCGGCACGTCGAAGAACTTGAGGTCGACGAACACCTTCTTCTGCTGCTTGACCAGCCAGTCGAGCAGTTCGAAGTAGCCGCCGGCCATGAAGAGCTCAAGGCCGATCTTGTAGAAGGTGGCGGCATCCCCGAGTTGGGTGACGAAGGCCTTGGCGGCGTCGGCTTCCGGCACGTCGAGCGCAACGATGAGGCGATCGGCCGGGGCGATGGACTTTTCGGACTTCATGGTGTCTTCCAGGATTTCGAGGCTGCGTTGAACTGCTGGGGCGTCTGCGTCTTGTAGAAGCCCTCGGCGACATAGCGGCCGAACTGCATGAATTCGCCGGCATCCTTGGTCGCCCCCGCAAGGCGCACCACTTCCTGGCCGTCAGGGCCGAAGATGACGAAGGTCGGGGTGCCGCGAACTTTGAGGGCGCGGGCAAAGCCGCTTTCGGTGGTCTTGCCGCCCCAAAAATCCGTCACCGGCTGGTTGCCCAGCGTGTCGACGCTGAAGGTGGCGAAGTTGCGATGGAAGTAGGCCTGCACTTCCTCGCGGCTGAGCACCTGCTCGCGCATGCGGCGGCAATAGGGGCAGCCTTCCATCTCGAACATGACGAGCACGCCCTTCTTGCCCGACTGGCGCACGGCCCTCAGTTCGTCGGGAAAGTCGCCGAGGTTCGGGTCGAAGAACTTGTCCGCATCGGCGGCAACAGCGCCTGCCAGCCACGCGGCAAGAAGCAGGAACAGCAGGCTATGACGGAACGATCGCATTGAATTCTCCGGGGAGGCGCGATTCTACTAGAATCGCTCCATCCCCATGAGCCAGACCACGCCTCGCGTCCATTATCCGCCGGCCCTCGAAAAGGCGCTGGCATGGCTTGGCGCGCCGCCCGCCGGCGACCGGCTGCACGACCTGGCCCCGATGCGCAAGCACCTCGCCGCCATCGCCAACGTCGGGATTCCGCCTCTCCAGCACGTCAAGATCCTCGAACTGTTCGAAGCGCGCGCGCAGCAGGCGACCGCCGCGGTCAAGCCGCTGCTGCTCGATGCCACGCTGCCGGTGCCGAAGCGGCTGCGCGTGGTGGCCCAGGGGCTGATGCAGATCCATCGCTCGATCGCCGCCGGATACCTCAAGGCGGTGCGGGAAGCGCCACCCGAGAAGTTCAAGGGCCGCGCACGCACGCCGGCCAACGTGTGCGCCTGGGGCCTGGCGAACCTGCAGCAGGAGTATGAGATTGCGCAGTTCGTCTCGGCCACGCCGCCTCCCGACTTCTGGCGCCACGCCGAGTCGCTCTATCGCCTGGTGGCCGACCGACCCAACGTCGGCGAGAAGGAAGAGGCGATCGACCGCATGAAAGGCCTGCTCGCTATGGCAGCCGGCCAGCCGGAGGGCTTCTCTCCGCGCGAGGTGGCGTTCCTTTCGGCCTATCTGGCGGGGCATGCCGGTGCCGTCGAGATCAGGAAGGCGGCGGCGTCGCGGGAGGAAGACGACTATTGGCTCGACGCGATCCACGGCTTCGCACCGACCGCCACGGTACGCCGGCGCGCCACGGCGAACGCAGCGCTCCACTTCTGCTGCTCGGCGCTCAGCCGGCTCGCGCGCCAGCACTTGGCGCGCCTGGCGGAGGGCGCCTCGCCGGAATCCCTCGGAATGCCCGACGACGCGCTCTCGGCCGACTATCGCGACGTTCTGATCCGGGCGGCGATGCACTGGGAAAGTCCGCGCACGCGCAAGACAAACCGCCGCCGCCACGGCTGCCGCGTCCAGGTATGTACGCAGCTCGGGCGGCTATGGCAGCTCGCCGGCGCCGACCGCGGCATGCCGGACGTCGAACTGGCGGCAAGCGAATGGATGGTCCTCAACGAGAGTGCCGCCGGCTACGCGATCATGCACGTGGCGGGCGAGCTGGCCGGCCTGGTGGCCGGCAGCGCCATCGGCTTGCGGCAGGCTGCCGACAAGCCCTGGAACATCTGCATCGTGCGCTGGGCGCGCAGCGACAATCCCGAACACATCGAGCTGGGGCTGGAAGTGGTGGCCCCCCAGGCGGAGGCCGTCCGCATCGCCCGCAGCGGCGACGGCGGGAGCGGACCGCTTCCGGCGCTGCTGCTGCCGCCGCTGGCCGCGGTCGGCAGGGGAGAAGCGCTCCTCACTGCCCGCGGCTGCTTCGTCCCCGGTTCCTTCACGCTGATCAACGAATCGTCCGGCCGTCTCCAGCTTGCCGAATGCTCGGCCAGCCACCTGCAGATGCATACCGCCTGTGTCGAGATCTTCGAGTTCGCTCGGCTGCGCGTGCCCGGCTGAGCCAGTCAGCCCCGCAGCGAACCCGGCAATTCCGCGACCACCAGCGCCCCGACGAGGATGACGGTCCAGGAAAGGTAGAGCCAGGCGAGGAAGATCGGCACCGCGGAAAACGCGCCGTACACCACCGTATAGGCGGGGAAGTGCGTGATGTAGGCGCCGAACACGCGCTGCATCGCGACGAAGCCCAGCGCCGCCGCGACGCCCCCCGCGATCGCATGCCACCGCGCCACCGGCCGGTTGGGCACCCCCCAGTACAGCAGGGCGAAGAGTCCTGCCATGAAGGCGAAGGACAGGCCGCGGAAGAACGCCGCACTCACCCAGGACGGTTCATCGACGAAACCGAAAGAGATGCCGGCGACGAAGCTGATGAAGGCGAGGCTGCCGCCGAACGCCAGGGGGCCGAGGAGCAACGCCAGCAGATGCACGGTGAGGCGCCGCAGCCACGGCCGCCTGGCCTTGATCTTCCAGATCGCGTTGAAGGCGTGCTCGATGGTGAGCATCTGCATCAGCGCGGTGACGATCAGCGCGGCGAGCCCGAGCAGCGTCACGCTTGCCGCGCGGTGCGCGAACTGCCCGATGTACTTCGCGATCACCATGCCCGCCTTTTCCGGGAGCAGGTTGGAGAGCAGGAACTTCTGCAGCGCCGCGTTCATCCCCTCGGCGAAGGGCAGGTGCGAAAGCAGGCCGACGCCGACTGCGATCATCGGCACCAGCCCGAGCAGCGTGGCGAAACTGAGCGCGGCGGAGGTCTGCGCCAGGCGCTCGGCATGGAAGCGGCCGACGACGCGGACGACGAGGCGGAAAGGTGAAAGTAGCCAACCCATATAATCGGGGCGATTCTAACCGGAGCTTCCTATGCCATCGGCACGAACACTGAACAGCGGCGCGCTGGCAAGCCTGCTGGCCTTGATGCTGCTATGCATCGCCTGGGAATGGCGCCTGGCGCCGTTGCGGCCGGGAGGGTCGACGCTGGTCCTCAAGGCCGTACCGCTGCTGTTTCCCCTCGCCGGCATCCTGCGCGGCAGGCGCTACACCCATCAATGGACGTCCCTGCTTTCGCTGGCGTATGCCATGGAAGGGATCGTCCGCGCCATGACGGAAGGCGGCCTACGCCGCTGGCTTGCGCTCGCCGAACTGGCGCTCGCCCTGGTGCTGTTCGCCACGACCGCCCTCTACGCACGCGTCACCCAGTGCCGGGACGCGCGCTAGGCTGCTGCCCCGGCTCGCTCAGCTGCGGTCGCGCCGGGGTTCGCGGTTTTCGGGCCGGCGGGCGCGCGCGTCGGCCGGCGGCGCGCCCAGGTTGATCTTCTCGACCGCCAGCACGATTTCGCGCGCCAGGTCGATCAGCTTGCGCCGTTCCGTCCGCGCCTGGCCGCGCAGCATCTCGAAGGCCTCCTGGCGATTCAGCCGGCGCCGCTCCATCATGATGCCGATCGCCAGCGAGACGTCGCGGTCGGCGTCCAGCGCCGTCTGCAGCTGGCGGCCCGTCTCGCGCAGCTTGCGCGCATCGGTGGCGCGCGCAAAGGCGGCCTCGATGGCGGGCACCAGGCGATCGGGGTCCGCCGGCTTGACGACGTAGCCCATGGCGCCGGCCTCGGATGCCTGCTCCACGAGTTCCTCGTCGCTGTACGCGGTGAGGAAGATGAAGGGCACCTCGCTGTTGGCGTCGTGCATGCGCCAGGCCAGGTCGATGCCCGTCAGGCCGGGCATGCGGACATCGAGGATGGCCAGGTCGATGCCCCCGCCCGCCAGGATGTCCTCGGCTTCCTCCACCGAGGAAGCGGTGGTCACGTGGTAGCCGGCCTGGCGCAAGCCTTCGCCGAGGGTGGCCAGGACCAGCCTGTCGTCATCCAGCAGCAGCAGCCGCTTCAGTTCAGGTGTCGGATTTCCCATTTGTTCTCTCCCCAAATTCAACATTTCAACGTAACGATAGGCGGCTCCAGCGTCAGGCGGGCGACGACGCCCGCCGCGCTGTCGTTCAATTCGAACTTGGCGCCGCGACGCGGCAGCAGCGAATGAATGAGCTTGAGCCCGCTGCCTCCGCGCGGCGGATGGCGGGTGCCGGCGCCGGCGAGCGAGCCCGGATTGGTGACCGTCAGCGACACGCGCTCCTTGGCGATGTCGATCTTCAGGTCAACGCCGAGTTCGGCATCGGCCTCGGCGTGCTTGGCCGCATTGAACACGATTTCGTTGAGCACCAGCGCGACCGGCACCGCCTCGAGCTCGCTGACCACGACGCGGCAGTTGACGCGCTGCTCGTCGTTGGTCAGCTTCATCGACCGGTGCATCAGCTGCCCGATTCCCGACACGACTTCCTTGAGGATGTCGTCGAGCATGACCCTTGCCGCGCCCGGCCGCCCCTGCAGGCCGTAGATGATGGCAACCGCCTGGACCTGCGCGATCGCCTCGCTGATCACGGCCGCCACCTCCGGATGCTGGTTGGCGTAGTTGCGCAGCATGCCGGTGACGCCCTGCAGATTGTTCTTGATGCGGTGATGCACCTCGCGCACCAGCGCGTCGCGCTGGGCACGGGCGGATTCCTCGGCCTGCTGCTCGAGGCGCCTCTGTTCGGTGATGTCCTCGTTCAGGCAGACGATCTGGACCACCGCCCCCCTGGCATCGCGCACCGGCACCGAGCGCCGGCGGATGTAGCGGATCTCGCCGCCGTCGCGCTGGATGCGGAAGTGGGTTTCCAGGGGACGCTCCGACTGCCGCCGGGTCACCAGTTCCAGCATGCGCGGCTGATCGTCGGGGTGGACCGCCTGGACCCACTTGAAGGGCGAGGCATAGAGCTCGGCCGCAGGACGGCCCCAGATCTTTTCGTAGGTCGGGCTGGCGTAATAGACCTGCGTGCCGTCCGGCGACGCGATCCAGAACACCTCGTCGATGTTCTCCACCACCTGGCGGAAGCGCGACTCGCTCTCGGAAAGCGCCGATTGGACGCGTCGGCTTTCGGTGATGTCCTCGGCGATCAGCGCCCGCAGGTCGTCATCGTCGGAGCCGTCGGCCGGAAATGCGCGGACGGCGAGAAGGCGCTCGACGCCGTCGGGACGGCGGATGCGGAACTCGGCCGCGGCGAAGCCCTCGGCAGCGGCCTTCGCGAAGAAGGCGACCGCCGCGGCGCGGTCCTCCTCGGCCAGCAGCTGCCACAGCGGGGCGGCATCGTCCAGCATGGCGGCACGCGGCATGCCGAAGACGGCTTCGGCGGCGGCGTTGACGAAATGGAGACGGCGCTCGCGCAGCGAAAAAACCGCGGCGATATCGCGCATGTGCTCGGCAAACATGAAGGAGCTGACCGGCGCTCCTCGGGAATGGTCCATCGAACTCTATCCAGCGATGTCGCGCGGATTCCCGGCGCGGGTTGACGTACGCATTCGTACACGGGAGCTGCCGTGCTCCCTTCCGCGACGCTTTGCCGGGGTCGCGGAAAGGGTTATGCCGGGCAGTTTACCTCACACCTGGGGATTTACGCGCTCCGGTCCCGCTTCGAGCTTGTTCAGCGCATTGATGTAGGCCTTCGCCGACGCCACGATGATATCCGTATCCGCGCCCTGGCCATTCACGATGCGCCCGTCCTTGGACAGCCGCACGGTCACCTCGCCCTGGGCGTCGGTGCCGGTGGTGATCGCGTTGACGGAGTAGAGCAGCAGGCTCGCCCCGCTGCTGGCGACTTCCTCGATCGCCTTGAAGGTGGCATCGACGGGACCGCTGCCGATCGCTTCGACGTTGCGCTCGACTCCGGCGACGGCGAGCGTCAGCCGCGCCCGCGGCGCCTCGCCGGTCTCGGAATGGAACATCGACGACACCAACCGGTAGCGCTCCTGGGCCGGCGTCACCGCTTCGTCGCCGATCAGCGCGTAGATGTCCTCGTCGAATATCTCGCGCTTCTTGTCGGCGAGTTCCTTGAAGCGGCCGAACGCCTGGTTGAGCGCCTCCTCGCTGGGCAGCTCGATGCCGAGCTCCTTCAGGCGGGTCTTGAACGCGCTGCGTCCCGAGAGCTTGCCGAGCGTCAGGCGGTTGGTGGTCCAGCCGACGTCCTCCGCCCGCATGATTTCGTAGGTCTCGCGGTGCTTGAGCACGCCATCCTGGTGGATGCCCGATTCATGGGCGAACGCGTTGGCGCCGACGACTGCCTTGTTCGGCTGCACCGGATAGCCGGTGATCTGGGACACCAGCTTCGAGGCCGGCACGATCTGCGTCGTGTCGATGCGCGTGTCGCAGGCGAAGAGATCGCCGCGCGTGCGCACCGCCATCACCACCTCCTCGAGCGAGGCATTGCCGGCCCGCTCGCCGAGCCCGTTGATCGTGCACTCGACCTGCCGCGCGCCGCCCAGCACCGCCGCGAGCGAGTTGGCGACGGCCAGTCCGAGGTCGTTGTGGCAATGGGTCGACCACACCACCTTGTCGGCGCCGGGCACCGCCTCGATGAGCTTGCGCATGCGCTCGCCCCATACTTCCGGAATGCTGTAGCCGACGGTGTCCGGCACGTTGATCGTAGTGGCCCCGGCCTTGATCACGGCGTCGAAGATCCGGCACAGGAAATCGAAATCCGAGCGGACCGCGTCTTCCGCCGAGAACTCGACGTCGTCCGTGTATTGCCGCGCCAGCTTGACCGCCGCGATCGCCGCTTCGACCACCTGGTCCGGCGCCATCCGCAGCTTCTTCTCCATGTGGATCGGGCTGGTGGCGATGAAGGTGTGGATGCGCCCGGACTTGGCCGGCCTGATCGCCTCGCCGGCGCGCGACACGTCCTTCTCGTTGGCGCGCGCCAGGCCGCACACCGTCGTCTCCTTGATCGCCTGGGCGATCGCCTTGACCGCCTCGAAATCGCCGGGCGACGCCGCCGGGAAGCCCGCCTCGATCACGTCGACGCGCATGCGCTCCAGCTGGCGTGCGATCCGCAGCTTCTCGTCCTTGGTCATGGAGGCGCCGGGACTCTGCTCGCCGTCGCGAAGCGTGGTGTCGAAGATTACGAGGTGTTGCTTGCTCATGGTCGTCTCCTGCGGAGTACGTTCAAATGGAGCCTGTCGGCCGCGCCGTCAGACCTGTGAAAAACCGGATTGTGGGGGGAGTGTTTGCTAGCGCGCGCGGCGCAGCAGCGGCAGCAGCTTGGCGCGCAGGGGAAGCTGCGCCAGCAGGAGGCCGGAGAGAGCGAGGAAGACGGCAGTGAAGCTCAGGGTCGCAAACATGGAATCCACTATATCGACATTAATCGGGTGGTGCAACACCCTTGCTCCGGCTGTTGCGCTTGCCCAACAACTCCCATCCCAGCATGGCGTAGCCGGACAGCGCGTAGGCGAGGAACAGGCCGAACAGCACGCCAGGCGGATAGGACGAGACCAGCGCATAGACGAGCACGATCGCCGGCACCGCCATGAAAGGCACGCTGCGCCGCAGGTTGATGTCCTTGCCGCTCCAGTAGCGCACGGTGCTGACCATGGTGAGGCCGGCGAACAGGGTCAGCGCGAAGGCATACCAGCGCACCTCCTCGCCGGCGATGCCCAGATCGTTGATGATCCAGACGAAGCCCGCCACCAGGGCCGCGGCCGCCGGACTCGGCAGCCCCTGGAAGTAGCGCTTGTCGACGATGCCGATGTTGGTGTTGAAGCGCGCCAGCCGCAGGGCGGCCCCGGCGCAATAGACGAACGCCGCGATCCAGCCCCACTTGCCCATGCCCTTCATCGCCCATTCGAACACCACCAGCGCGGGCGCCGCGCCGAAGGAGACCATGTCGGAAAGCGAATCGTATTCGGCGCCGAAGGCGCTCTGCGTGCGCGTCATGCGCGCCACGCGGCCATCGAGGCCGTCGAACACCATGGCGATGAAGATCGCCACGGCCGCGACCTCGAAGCGGTCGGTCATCGCCTGCACGATGGCGAAGAATCCGGCGAACAGAGCCGCCGTCGTCAGCAGGTTGGGCAACACGTAGATGCCGCGCCGGCGCAGTTCGGGGTTCATCAATGCTTTGCGGGGGCGAATTTCCGGCATGGCGATGGCCCAAGTTTCGGGAGCGGCTATTGTAGCCGCTCGCGCCTGCAACGGCGAGCCGGCCGCCTATGACAAAAGCAATCGATAGGCCGCGCCGACTGCTGCGCAGGCGGCGATCACCGGGATGATCCCGATCCTGTAGCGGAACAAGGCGACCAACGCGGCACCGATCAGCGCCGCGGAGAACCATTCGAAGCCGCCGGCGAACGGCCCCGAGATGTCGCCCTGCGGCCATAGCACGTGCCAGGCGAAGAACACGGCGAGATTGAGGATGACACCGACCACCGCAGCCGTCACGCCGGTGAGCGGCGCGACGAACTTGACGTCGCCATGCGTCGCCTCCACCAGCGGTCCGCCGACCAGGATGAACACGAAGCTGGGCAGGAAGGTAAAGAACGTCGCCACCGACGCTCCCGCCGCGCCGGCCAGGAACAGGGCATCGGGGCCGAACAGCTGCTTGGTCCAGCCGCCGACGAAGCCGACGAAGGCCACGATCATGATCAGCGGCCCCGGCGTCGTCTCGCCGAGTGCCAGACCATCGATCATCTGCGGCCCGCTGAGCCAGCCGTGCGCTTCGACGGCGCCCTGATAGACGTAGGGCAGCACGGCGTAGGCGCCGCCGAACGTGAGCATCGCCGCCTTGGTGAAGAACCAGCCCATCTGGGCAAGATCGCCGCGCCAGCCGAAGGCGACGCTCAGCAGCGCCATGACGGCACCCCAGGCGGCAAGGCCCGCCAGCACGAGCGCGGCCATGTGCTTCCTGGTGAAGCGGGCATGCTGCGGCGTCGGCGTGCCGTCGTCGATGAGCGCGGGTCCATAGCGCTTGGCCTCCGCTCCATGGCCCCCGCCGGCGACGAACTTGTCGGGTGCCCAGCGTCCTCCGCCCCATCCGGCGATGGCGGCGGCCAGGACGATCGCCGGAAACGGCACGTCGAAGGCGAAGATCGCCACGAAGGCGGCCGCCGCCAGCGCCCACAGCACGCCGTTCCTCAGCGCCCGCGAGCCGATGCGCCAGGCGGCGAACAGCACCACCGCCGTGACGGCAGGTTTGATGCCGTAGAGGACGCCGACCACGATCGGGACGCTGCCGAACGCCAGGTAGACGTAGCCGAGCGCGACGAGCAGGAAGAACGACGGCAGGAAGAACAGCAGGCCCGCCGCGATGCCGCCGCGCATCCGGTGCATCAGCCAGCCGATGTAGATCGCCAGCTGGATCGCTTCCGGTCCGGGCAGGAGCATGCAGAAGTTGAGCGCATGCAGGAAGCGGCGCTCCGATATCCAGCGCCGGCGCTCGACCAGCTCCTGGTGCATCATGGCGATCTGCCCCGCCGGTCCGCCGAAGCTGATGAAGCCGAGCTTCAGCCAGTAGCCGAGCGCGGCGCCGAACCCGACGGGCGCCGGAGCAGTCGTGGCAGGGTGTTCGACGATGCCCATGGCGCATCGATGTTAGCAAAGGCGAACTGCATCGGGTATCGTAGCGCCCGCACCTTTGGCGAATCATCGGGGATACCGTGGAACACGAAGACGTGCCGCCGAGCCGCGGCAACCCGCAACTCCTGCTCATCGGCGCCGCCGCCGCGCTGTTCGTCGTGCTGCTGGCCCTGGTCGTCGCCCTGGCGATGATCTTCGCCCTGCGCGACGACGTTGCCACCCTCGAATCCCAGGTGCGCCGCGCCAACAAGGCCACCACGGCGCTGCAGGAGGAGATAACGGGCCTCAAGGAGCGCGCGGCCGCGATGGCCGCGAAGCGCGCCAGCGAACCGCAGCCGCAGAACATCGACGCAGCGGATACTTCCGGCGACTGCGTGATCCGGCCCGGCAGCAAGGGCGGCCTGGCGGACTGCATGGGGATCGCCCCGAAGTAGCGGGCCGAGGGGATCAGCCGCGTCCGTGCATCAGCCGGTTGAGGCGCGGCGACAACATGAGCAGCGCGGCCCCGGCGCCGAACGACGAGCCGACCAGGAACCAGTAGAGCGGTATCCCGCTGCCCTTGAGCAGCGCTTCGAGCGTCCCGGACAGGTAGTTCGCAGCCGCAGAACTCAGCAGCCAGACTCCCATCAGCAGCGCGGCCAGCCGCGGCGGCGCCAGCTTGGACACCATCGACAGGCCAACGGGGGACAGCATGAGTTCGCCGACGGTGTGAAGCGCGTAGACGGCCGCCAGCCACTGCGGCCCGACGGCGCCCAGCCGGTCGGCGCGCTCCTGCGCGACTGCCAGCACGACGAAGCCCAGGCCGAGCACCATCATGCCGAACGCCTGCTTGGCGGTATCCGGAATCGCGTGCCTGGAAGCGTCGAGCCGCGTCCACCCGAGCGAGAAAAGCGGCGCCAGCAGGATGATCAGCAGCGGATTGATCGACTGGAACCACGAGGCCGGAATCTCGAAGCCGGACAGATGCCGGTCGGTGCGGCTGTCGGCGAACAGGTTCATGGTGCCGCCTGCCTGCTCGAAGCCCATCCAGAAGAAGACGACGAAGAAGGCCACGATGCAGATGGCGGCGACGACGTCGCGGTCGGCGCGGGACAGCGCGGGAACCCTGCGCCCGCGCCGGCTCGACCAGGCGGGAACCAACAGGGCGGCGCCGGCGAGCAGGAGTCCCAGCAGCAGCCGGGCAGCCAGCGACAGGGAGGCAAGCGCGCCCGACAGCGACGGCCAGAGCGCAACCGCCCCGAGGACGACGCCGACGCTGGCGACGCAGGCCAAGGCGATGTGCCTCCAGTCCCGGCCGGTCATCCGCTTCTCGCCCGCGCGCAGGCCCGCAGTGCCGAGCAGATGCTGCCAGCCGAGCAGCGTGCCCAGCGCGATTGCCATCCCGACGCCGGCGCTGGCGAAGCCCCAGTGCCAGCCCAGCCGCTCGCCCAGCGTACCGGCGACCAGCGGCGAAAAGAAGGCCCCGAGGTTGATGCCCATGTAGAAGATCGTGTAGCCGCCGTCCCGCCGGGGATCGTGCTGGCGATACAGCAGGCCGACCAGCGACGACGTATTGGGCTTGAAGAAGCCGTTGCCGACGATCAGCAGGCCGAGCGCGGCGTGCAGCAGCGCCGGGAACGCCATGGCGAAGTGGCCGAGCATCATCACGATGGCGCCGACCACCGCCGCCGGGCGGATGCCGAGATAACGATCGGCCAGGTAGCCGCCAAGGACCGGCGTGACATAAACCAATGCCGTGTAGGTGCCGTACAGCTCGAGCGCATCGGCGCGCTGGTAGCCGAGCGCCTTGACCAGATAGAGCACCAGCAGGGCGCGCATGCCGTAATAGCTGAAGCGCTCCCACATCTCAGTGAGGAAGATGACCTTGAGTCCCGGCGGGTGGCGCTCCGGCACGCCCGCGAGCGCAGCCGTCCCGAACGCCGGCATCGCCCGTCAGCGAGCCGGCGCGGAAAGCGCGTCCAGCTCTTCTCGCGTGTTGATGTTCGAGAACGCTTGCGCGTCGGCGAACTCGACTTGCGCAATCCGCTGCGACTCGAACCATGCCCCGGCCGAGCGTCCGCCGCCGGCGAGGAACTCGTCGAGCTTCGGCAGGACGCTGCGCTTCATCAGCGCGAAAACCGGCTGCAGCCGGCCGGCGGCCCGCGCCACGGCCACCTCTGCTCCCGCGCGCTCCAGGTCCTCGCGCAGGCGGGCCACCAGGTCGCCGGGCAGGAACGGGGTATCGCAGGGAACGCTGGCCAGCAATCCGGTCGGACAGGCGGTCAGGCCGGCATGCAGTCCGGCCAGCGGCCCGGGAAAGCCTTCGATGCGGTCGGCAACGATCGTCTTGCCGAAGGCCCGGTAGGCATCGGCATTGCGGTTGGCGTTGATCAGCACCTCGCCGACCTGGGGCGCGAACCGCTCGATCACCCAGGCCGCCATCGGCCGGCCGCGCAGCAGTTGCAGCCCCTTGTCGGAGCCGCCCATGCGACGGCCCAAGCCGCCGGCGAGCACGAGGCCGGTGACGTCGAAGCGGCTTGGCGAGGACAAGGGGGCCGGCGATCGACGCCTAGGCGTTTGCCAGCGCCCGGCGGACGCGCTCGTCCGCCTCGCGCGCCAACGCGGTGAGCTTGGCGTCGCCGAGGATCTGCATCATGCCGCTCGGCGCGGCGAACTCGAGCGAAACCTTGCCCGGCGCCACTTCACGGACGACCGCGTTGCAGGGAAGCAGGCTGGCGACATCGCTGTTCGCCGTGTAGGCCTCGTAAGCGAGGTTCGGGTTACAGGCGCCGAGGATCACGGTCGGGACGATGTCCTTGCCCGTCTTCTCCTTGATCTTCGCGTGCATGTCGATGCGCGTCAGGATGCCGAACCCTTCGGCCGCCAAGGCCTTGGTGGCCCGATCCACGGCGCGGTCGATGGAATCGGAAATCTCGCGCTTGAAGTTGATGGTCGTCACGGCGTCTCTCCTGCGGGAGTGAGTGTGTGGTGGAGGCGGGGGGAATCGAACCCCCGTCCGCAAGCCCTCTACAGGCAGTACTACGTGCGTAGCCTCGTCATTTGATTTAACCGCTGACCCGCCGCCGGGCAGGCTGGCCATCGGCGATCCGCTCGATTTTCGAGGTGCGCCTCGCGGCCTGACGCACCCTTATCTCACGTAAATGACACTGCTACGAGTCTTTGGTCCCCTCGACTAAAACTTAGGGGAGGCTCGATCCGGCCCGTGAGCCGTCCGGTGCAGCGCCCGCGGGGATTAAGCCGCGAGTGCGAAACGCTCGTCGTTGGCGTTTGTGGTTTTCCAGATGGATTTACGAGGTCACTGGTCCTCGACACGCACTGCTC
>DASVZD010000176.1:0-3443 GCA_036391815.1 Rhodocyclaceae bacterium | reverse complement strand
CGCTGGTCGGCACCTTCCTCGGTATCCTGCTTTCCTACGGCTTCAGCGGCCCGGTTGCCACGGCGCTCGAGCACAAGCTCAGCGAGCAGGCGAAGATGTTCCAGACCATGAAGGTCGTCCTGCTCGCCAGCATGAACGGCTATGCGCCGCAGGTCGCGGTCGAGTTCGGCCGCAAGGTGCTGTTCTCCGCCGACCGCCCGACCTTCATCGAGCTGGAAGACGACCTGAAGGCGCGCAAGGGCAAGTGAGCGCCAGATGAGCGACGACACCCAACAGCCAATCGTCGTCAAGAAGATCAAGAAGGGCGGCGGCGGCGCCCACGGCGGCGCCTGGAAGATCGCCTATGCCGACTTCGTGACGGCGATGATGGCCTTCTTCCTGCTGATGTGGCTGCTCGGCTCCACCACCAAGGGCGACCTCAAGGGCATCGCCGACTATTTCGCCACGCCGCTGAAGGTGGCGATGTTCGGCGGACAGGGCGCCGGCGACTCCAGTTCGATCATCACGGGCGGCGGCGAGGACCTCACGCGCAGCTACGGCCAGGTCAAGAAGGGCGACAACCTCGACCAGCGCACCACCATGAACCCCCAGCGCATGAAGGAGGAGTTCGAGCAGAGGGAACGGGAGCGGCTGCAGGGGCTCAAGCAGGACATCGAGAAGATGATCGACAGCAACCCGACGCTGCGCCAGTTCCGCAGCCAGATGCTGCTCGACATCACTTCCGAGGGCCTGCGCATCCAGATCGTCGACGAGAAGAACCGTCCGATGTTCGACCTCGCCAGCTCCGAGCTCAAGCCCTATACGAAGGAGATCCTGCACGAGATCGGCAAGACGCTCAACGACGTGCCCAACCGCATTTCCCTCTCGGGACACACCGATGCGACGCCCTATGCGGGGGGGAGCAAGGGCTTTGGCAACTGGGAACTGTCCACCAACCGCGCCAACGCCTCGCGGCGCGAATTGATCGCCGGCGGCATGGACGAAGCCAAGATCATGCGGGTCGTCGGCCTGGCCTCGACGGTGCTCTACGACAAGGAGGACCCGTACAACCCGATCAACCGGCGCATCAGCATCGTCGTCATGAACAAGCGCACCGAAGAGGCGATCCTGCGCGACGGCGGGGCGCAACCCGGGCTGGACAACGAGCCGGCGCCCCAGGCGGCCGAAGCCAAGACCGCATCCAGCGCGCCGGTCAGGTAGAATCCGAGCCCATTGCCGGGCCCCCCGAAACCGCGCCCGGACGCGTCATAACGAGAACATGAACTTCTTCGGCAGATCCTTCTGGATCGGTTTGGCCTGGACGGCCTTGGTGGGAGGGGCGCTGTACGCGCTCGCGCCGGCTTCCGCCCAGCTCGCCGCCATCATCTCCCTGTTCGTCGCCGGTCTCGGTTGGCATGTCGCCGCGGCGGCCTCGTCCGCGCCGCGCCAGGCGGGACCGCCGGCCCAGGAAGCGGCGTCGCTGCCGATGGCCGCCGACGTCCATGCGGTGCTCTCCGGATGCGTCGCCGAGTTCAGGGCGCAATATGCGGCGATCGACGCCGAGATCGGCCGGGTCCAGGGCCTGCTGGGCGAGGCGATCGAGAAGCTGACCCAGAGCTTCCAGGGCATGCATGAGCAGGCCGACCAGCAGCGCCAGCTGGCGATCTCCGTCACCTCGGGCGTCGAGGACGACGGCCAGGGCAGCCGCCGCTTCGACGACTTCGTCCACAACACCTCCGGCGTGATGCAGCGCGTGGTCGACAGCGTGGTGGACAACAGCCGCCTCGGCATGGAACTGGTCGAGCTCACCGAGGGCATCGCGCAGCATGCGCGCGACGTGCAGGCCATCCTGTCCGAGATCGGCGCCATCGCCAAGCAGACCAACCTGCTGGCGCTCAACGCGGCGATCGAGGCGGCGCGCGCCGGGGAGGCCGGCCGCGGCTTCGCGGTGGTGGCCGACGAGGTGCGCGACCTTTCCGCGCGCACCACCCAGTTCTCGCAGCAGATCAACGGCCTCATGCAGACCATGCAGCAAGCGGTGGAGCAGACCGAGGACGCGATCCAGCGCATGGCCAGCCAGGACATGACCTTCGCGCTGGAGTCGAAGCAGCACGTCGAGGAGATCATCCGTTCCATGGAGCGCCAGAACCGCTCGCGCAGCGACGCGATCGAGCGGCTCGGCGCGGCGGCGCAGGAGATGGACGGACGCGTCAATGTCGCCATCACCGCGCTGCAGTTCCAGGACATGGTGTCGCAGCTGATCGACCACGTGAAGCGGCGCGTCGAGGCGCTCGACGGCGTGGCGCGCAACATCGCCGTCCTCGGCGACGCGCTGGAGCGCAATTCCGGCTCGGGCGACGCGCATGCGGCGGTCGCCGCGCTGCGCGCCGAAGCCGGGAAACTGGCCGCCGAACTGCACGCACTGACGACACAAACGACCCAGAACCCCGTCGGCCAGGGCGCGATGACCCAGGGCGACGTTGAACTCTTCTAGGAGCCGACCATGGCAAAGACCATCCTCGCGATCGACGATTCCGCTTCCATCCGCCAGATGGTGGCGTTCACCCTCAAAAGCTCGGGCTACGAGGTGGTCGACGCCGTCGACGGCATGGACGGCCTGGACAAGGCGAAAGGCAAGACCTTCAACCTGATCCTCACCGACCAGAACATGCCGCGCATGGACGGCATCACGCTGATCAAGACGCTGCGCGCCATGCCGCAGTACAAGAGCGTGCCCATCCTGATGCTGACGACGGAATCGTCCGACGCCATGAAGCAGCAGGGCCGCGCGGCGGGCGCCACCGGCTGGCTGGTCAAGCCCTTCGACCCGCAGAAGCTCATCGAGGTGGTCAAGAAGGTCATCGGCTGAGGCCCGTCGAGAACCGTCCCCGGGAGGCGCCATGGCCATCGACATGAGCCAGTTCTTCCAGGTCTTCTACGAGGAGACCGAGGAGCACCTGGCGAACATGGAGTCGCTGCTGCTGGCGCTGGACGTCGGCAGTCCCGATCCCGAGCAGCTCAACGCGGTCTTCCGCGCCGCCCATTCGATCAAGGGGTCGGCCGGCACCTTCGGTTTCTCCGACCTGGCCCAGGTCACGCACATCCTGGAGAACCTGCTCGACCGCATCCGCAAGGGCGAACTCGCGCTGCGCGAGGAGATGATCGACGCCTTCCTCGATGCCGGGGACGTCCTGAAGGTCCTGCTGTCCGCCCACAAGGGCGAAGGCGAATCGGATCCGGGCCAGGTGGAGGCCCTCTGCGCCCGGCTGAACCAGCTGACCTCGAACGAGAGCGCCGCCGCCGGCGCCGCCGCCGAGCCTGCCCCTTCGCCAGCCGGCGGACTGGATATCCGCTTCGTGCTGGACGGCGACGCGGAAAGCGCGCGGCGCCACGTCGACAAGCTGATGACGCAGCTGCAGACGCTGGGCGCGGCGCGCGTCGTCGAGCACCCGGCGGCGCCCGGC
>DASVZD010000175.1:0-4103 GCA_036391815.1 Rhodocyclaceae bacterium | reverse complement strand
GAAGCGGACTTCGATGCGGCGGGCCTTGTCGGACTGCACGTAGGGCACGCGGATCGAGGCGGAACGGTTGCGGGCCGAGTAGGCCAGCTTGACCGGGGCTTCGAAGCCGGGGACCAGGCGCTTGTACGAGTTGGTCAGCGGATTGGTGATGGCGTTCAGCGCGCGGGCGTGCTTGATGATGCCGCCGATGTAGTACAGCGCGAACTCGGACAGGCCGGCGTAGCCGTTGCCCGCGAACAGGTTCTTGCCGTCCTTCCAGATCGACTGGTGCACGTGCATGCCCGAGCCGTTGTCGCCGACGATGGGCTTCGGCATGAAGGTGCAGGTCTTGCCGTAGCTGTGCGCGACGTTGTGGATGATGTACTTGAGGACCTGCGTCTGGTCGGCACGCTTCACCAGGGCGCCGAACTTGGTGCCGATCTCGCACTGGCCGGCGGTCGCCACTTCGTGGTGGTGCACTTCGACTTCGACGCCGCACGCTTCCAGCGCCAGGCACATGGCGGCGCGGATGTCGTTCAGGGAGTCGACCGGGGGAACCGGGAAGTAGCCGCCCTTGACGAGCGGACGGTGGCCGGCGTTGCCGCCTTCGACCTTCTCGGCGGAGGCCCAGGCGGCTTCCTCGGAGAACACCTTGCAGTAGGCGCCGGACATGTCCACCTTCCACTCGACGGAGTCGAAGATGAAGAATTCGGGCTCGGGACCGAAGTAGGCGGTGTCGCCCAGGCCGGAGGACTTCAGGTAGGCCTCGGCGCGCTTGGCCAGGGAGCGCGGGTCGCGATCGTAACCCTTGCCGTCGGACGGCTCGACGACGTCGCAGGTCAGGATCAGGGTGGTCTCGTCCATGAACGGGTCGACGTAGGCGGTGGCGGGATCCGGCATCAGCAGCATGTCGGACGCCTGGATGCCCTTCCAGCCGGCGATCGAGGAACCGTCGAACGCGTGGCCGTCTTCGAACTTGCTCATGTCGAAGGCGCTGACCGGCACGCCGACGTGTTGCTCCTTGCCGCGGGTGTCAGTGAAGCGGAAATCGACGAAACGGACTTCCTTCTCCTGGATCATCTTGATGACATCTTGCGCCGTCGTCATGAATTGCTCTCCTAGCAGGTGAATGTAGCGAACCGGACGAAGCCCGATCCGGAAAATCGTGGCGGGCTTGGAATAGCAGGTTGTATGCCATAAGCCCGGTCAGGGTTGGGGATTGTGCCACAAAGTCAAACCGGTTTTCCGCCGCAAATCGCCGCACCAGAATGGTGCCGACCGGCAGGAAAACGCCCTATTTTGGTGCCATTCGCCCATGCAAGCTGACCGTGCCGAACGCCGTATCGCCGGCAAGGGCATTTTCCAGCCGGCCGTGAATGTCGGCCATCCGGGATTTGTCTGCAACCACGTCGGGCGACAGGAAGATCTCGGCGTCGACCTTCTCGCCGAGGTAGTGGAACACCGCCCTTTCGATGCCGTCCTCGTCCAGTCCCAGCATGGCGCGCAGATCGTCGACCAGCATCTCGCGCTCGGGAAGGTCAACCGAACGCCCGTTGCCCGGCTGCGAGTCGTCTTCCGCGTCGACGTGCACCAGCACGTCGAGCACCTGCGCATGCGCGCCCAGCACGCGCCGGCGCGCCGACTCGGCGATGCGGTGCCCCTCCGACACGCTGATGCGCCCGTCGACGCGGATGTGGGCGTCGACCAGCGCCTGGTGAGCCATGCGCCGCGTGCGCAGGTCGTGCACATCGAGCACGCCCGGCGTCGCGCGCAGCGTCGCGCGGATCTCGTCGAGCGCCTGCGGCGAGAGGCCTTCGTCCATCAGTTCGCGCAGCGCCTCCCAGGCGAACTCCCAGCCCATGCGCAGGATCATGAAGCCGACGATCACGGCGGCGAGCGGATCCAGCCAGCGCATGCCGAGCAGGCTGCCGCCGATGCCGCAGGCCGCCACCAGCGAGGAGGCGGCGTCGGAGCGCGCGTGCCAGGCGTTGGCGATCAGCATCGGCGAACGCAGCTTCTCGCCGACGTGCAGCATGTAGCGGAACAATCCTTCCTTGGCGCCGATCGTCGCCAGCGCCGTCCAGAATGCCGCGGGCGCCACGGCGGGCAGCATGTCGAGATGCTGGAGCCGTCCGGCCGCGTACCAGAGGATGGCGCCGCCGGTGCCGAACAGGATCAGGCCGAGCGCGAGCGACGCCGCCGTCTCGATGCGCTGGTGGCCGTAGGGGTGCGACTCGTCGGCCGGGTGCCGGCTGTGGAAGTTGGCGACCAGCACCAGGAAGTCGGCCACCAGGTCGGACAGCGAATGGAAGCCGTCCGCCACCAGGCTCTGCGCATGGGCGAGCAGGCCGACGCCGATCTGGACGATCGTCAGGCAGACGTTGACGCCGACGCTGACCCAGGTGACCTTCTGGCCCTCGCGGTAACGCCGCTCGCCGGGCGGCTCCGCGGCGTGAATGGGGGATTCGGACATGCGCGCATTCTAGCGGCCCGCCGGCGCGGCGCAACGCGGGGCGGCAGCGCGCAGGTGATAAGATTCGCAGCCATGTCCTGGCGCCCCGGAGGCGCCGCCACCCCCGCAACGCCATGTCTGCCGATCCCATCAGTTTCGACCAGTTCAACGCCCTGTCCGACGACGCCGCCCAGGAACGCATCGTCGCCGCCAAGGCCAGGCTGGGCGCGCGCGCCGTGCTGCTCTGCCACCACTACCAGCGCGCCGACGTCTACCGCCATGCCGACATCACCGGCGATTCGCTGAAGCTGTCCCGCCTCGCGTCGCAAACGGCCGCCGAGTACATCGTTTTCTGCGGCGTGCATTTCATGGCGGAGGTCGCCGACATCCTGTCGCGCCCCGAGCAGGTCTCGATCCTGCCCGACATGGCGGCCGGCTGCTCGATGGCCGACATGGCAACGCGCGCCAAGGTCGAGCGATGCTGGCGCGAGCTCTCCACGGTGCTGGATCCCGACCAGCACGTCACCCCCGTCACCTACATCAACTCCGCCGCCGATCTCAAGGCCTTCTGCGGCGAGCATGGCGGCATCGTGTGCACGTCCTCGAACGCGCCGAAGATCCTCGACTGGTCGTTCAGGCAGCGCGGCAAGGTGCTGTTCTTCCCGGACCAGCACCTCGGCCGCTGGAGCGGCCACAAGATGGACATCCCGATGGCCGAAATGGTGGTGTGGAACCCGGACCTCGAGATGGGCGGCCTCACGCGCGACCAGATCGAGAAGGCGAAGATCATCCTGTGGCACGGCTACTGCTCGGTGCACCAGATGTTCCAGCCCGGGCAGATCGACCGCTTCCGCGCGAAGTATCCGGACGGCCTGGTGATCTCGCACCCCGAATGCAGCTTCGAGGTGTGCCGCAAGTCCGACTACGTCGGCTCGACCGAGCACATCCTCAAGACGGTCAAGGAAGCCAAGCCGGGCACGCACTGGCTGGTGGGGACCGAGCTCAACCTGGTCGAACGCCTGGCCCAGGAAGTGAAGCCGGAGGGCAAGACCGTGCAGTTCATGGCCGACACCATCTGCATGTGCTCGACGATGCAGCGCATCGACCCGCAGCACCTCGCCTGGTGCCTCGAGAACCTCGCCGCCGGCCACGTCGTCAACCGCATCAGCGTGCCGCCGCACGAGGCGGAACTGGCGAAGGTCGCGCTCGAACGGATGCTCGCCGCCTCGTAAGCGATGACCGCGTCGCTGCACATCGCCACCTACAACATCCACAAGGGCTTCTCGCAATTCAACCAGCGCATGGTCGTGCATGAGCTGCGCGAGCGGCTGCGCGAACTGACGCCGGACATCGTGTTCCTGCAGGAGGTCCAGGGCCTGCACCTGATCCACGCCGAACAGCACGAGGACTGGCCGGACAGCCCGCAGCACGAGTTCCTGGCCGAGGATTTCTGGCATGCCACGGCCTACGGCCGCAATGTCATCTACGATCACGGCCACCACGGCAACGCGATCCTGTCGCGCTTCCCCATCCTCGCCTCGCACAACCAGGACGTGACGCACCTGCGCTTCGAGAAGCGCGGCCTGCTGCACTGCGCGATCGACGTGCCGGGGCTGCAGCGCCAGCTTCATTGCGTCTGCGTGCACCTCTCGCTGTTCGGCCGCTCGCGCCG
>DASVZD010000174.1:0-3461 GCA_036391815.1 Rhodocyclaceae bacterium | reverse complement strand
CGGCTTTTCGTCAGACCCCTTGTTTTTCATGGTGTTCTGCTGAAAAGGCCTGGTTTTTGCTCTCTGTTTGTCATCCCGCCGACGGGGCGGCAAACAATAACGGAGATCGCAAATGAACGTTTCGGCCACGTCCCTTTCCCTGCAACTGGCTGCCTTCCGCGCGCAGAGCTTCGATGCCTTGCTCGGCCCTTCGATGGACTTCGGCAGCATCTTCCAGGCGGCCTCCTCATCCGACGCCTCGTCGGCGGCCGACAAGCTGGCCGGATTGACCGGGGCCGGCGGCCTTTCCTCGACGGGGCGCAACACCTCCCTGTTCGATCCCGAATCCGCCTTCAACATGATGAGCGTCATCAACCAGAAACAGGCCGACTACACGGCGCAGTATTCAGAACTGAGCGACATGAAGTCCGAGGTATCGGACATCGGGTCCGCCGCGCAGGCGCTTTCCTCCGTCGCCGCCTCGTCCAGCAACGCGGACGTCAAGGATGCCCTGCAGAAGTTCGTCGACGACTACAACGCCTGGGTCAAGCGCTTCGACGGCGACATGCAGCAGGGCGGGGTCCTGGCCGGCACGCAGGCGGCGCAGGTGGCGCGCTGGGAACTCGATCAGAGCGTCGAGAACCGCTTCTACGGCGTCGACGACGGCCTCAACGGCCTCGGCAGCATCGGCATCACCATCGACCCCAAGACCAAGCTGGCCTCGTTCGACGCCGCCAAGCTGGACAGCGTGCTGGCGAGCAACCGCAAGGGCGTGCTGGACACGGTGCAGGAATTCTCCGCGCATTTCTCCGGCGCCGCGAAGCTGCTGAACTCGGCCGGCAACTTCATTCCCAACCAGTTGAACAACCTCGGCAGCGCCTTGCAGTACATCAGCAACAACATCTCGTCGTGGCGCAGCGAGTTCGGCACCGGCGCCCCCGCCGTCGCGTCGAGCGCGCAGACGGCGAAGGCGCTGGCGGCCTACCGGCAGGCCGCCTAGTAGCGCTTCTTCGGCTTGCCGGCGCCGTGCTTCGGCGCCGGCTTCTTCTTGTCGTAGGGCCGCGCCTCGGCCGTGCGGGGTTTCCCTCCGGGCGCCGGGCGGGGTTTTGCGCCGGGCGCCGGGTGGGGCTTGTAGGGGCGCTGGCCCTCGTCCTCGCCGGCCGGGCGCAGGTTGAGGAACTGCTGGCGCACGCGGGTGCGCTTCAGCGCGCCAAGGACTTCCGCCGGTATGCCGGCCGGCAATTCCACCGTGCTGTAGTCGTCGAACAGGTGGATCTGGCCGATGTACTTGCCTTCGATGCCGCCCTCGTTGGCAATGGCGCCGACGATGTCCTTGGGCGTCACGCCGTGGTTGCGGCCGACGTCGATGCGGAACTTGGCGAGATGGCCGTCGCTGAAGGCGCGGCGCTTGGCCAGCATGTCGTCGCGGTTGGGGCGCGGCGGACGCTCCTCGCGGAACGGAGCCGCTTCCTCGCGCGGCGCGGCGCGGCGCGGGGCGGCTTCGCGTGAAGGACGCTCCTCGTGCGCCCGCTCCTCGCGGCGCGGACGTTCCTCCGCGCGCGGCGCCTCCGCCTGCCATCCGGCCCCCTCGGGCTGCAGCGGCCGTTCGCGCTGGGCCATGAAGGCCAGCGCCGCGGCGACCTCGCGCGGCTTGATCTCGGCCTCGTCCTCGATCTGGCGCACCACGTCGAAGAAGAAGTCGAGCTTCTCCGCCTCGATGACGTCGAGCACCTGGCGCTTGAACTGCGCGACGCGGCGGTCGGCCACCTCGTCGCGCGTCGGCAGCGAGATCGGTTCGATCTTCTGGCGCGTGGCGTGCTCGATCGCCTTCAGCATGCGCATCTCGCGCGACGAGACGAACAGGATGGCGCTGCCGGTGCGGCCGGCGCGGCCGGTGCGGCCGATGCGGTGCACGTAGGCTTCGGTGTCGTAGGGGATGTCGTAGTTGATGACGTGGCTGATGCGCGGCACGTCGAGCCCGCGCGCGGCGACGTCGGTGGCGACCACGATGTCGAGCGCGCCGCTCTTGAGGCGGTCGATCACCTGCTCGCGCAGGCCCTGCGTCATGTCGCCGTTGAGCGCGGCGGCCTCGTAGCCGCGCGCCTCCAGCTTCTCGGCGAGGTCGACGGTGGCCGTCTTGGTGCGCACGAAGACGATGGCGGCCTCGAAGTCCTCCTCGACTTCCAGCATGCGCGTCAGCGCGTCGAGCTTGTCGGCGCGCACCTGCCAGTAGCGCTGCCGGATCGCCGCGACCGTGGCCGTCGCCGCCTTGATCTTCACGTGCTGCGGATCGCGCTGGTAGCGCCCGGCGATGCGGCGGATCGCCTCCGGCATGGTGGCGGAGAACAGCGCGGTCTGGCGCTGCGCGGGCGTGTGCTCGAGGATCCATTCGACGTCGTCGATGAAGCCCATGCGCAGCATTTCGTCGGCCTCGTCGAGCACCAGCGTCTGCAGCCTGTCGAGCGCCAGGCTCTTGCGCTCGAGGTGGTCCATGATGCGGCCGGGCGTGCCGACGATCACATGGGCGCCGCGCGACAGCGCGCGCAGCTGCACGATCATGCTCTGGCCGCCGTAGAGCGGCAGCACGTGGAAGCCGGGCAGGTGGTGCGCGTACTTCTGGAAAGCCTCGGCGACCTGGATCGCCAGCTCGCGCGTCGGCGTCAGGACCAGCGCCTGCGGCTGCTTGAGGGCCGGGTCGAGGCGCGCCAGCACCGGCAGGGCGAAGGCGGCGGTCTTGCCGGTGCCGGTTTGCGCCTCGCCGAGCAGGTCGCTGCCGGCGAGCAGGTGGGGAATGCACGCGGCCTGGATCGGCGACGGCGTTTCGTAGCCCACTTCCGCCAGCGCGGAAAGCAGGAAGGGCGGCAGCTGCAGCGCCGCGAAGCTTTCGAGGGAATCGTTCATGGAGGCCTCCTTCGAGGCGGGGGAAATGCGGGCCGGATGGCCGGGGAGGCCGGCATTATCGCAGATGGGGGCATTCGAAAGAAGGGCCCGAAGGGGCATAATCGCGCGTTCATCCTGTTTACCTACGAATCCGATGGCCGATTCCGCCGTCCTGGCCCGCTTGGCGGGCTACCTCTACTGGCCCGATGCGCTGCGCAAGGCGCAAGCGGGATCTTCGCAAGCCGACCGCTTCCATGTCCTGCTCATGAACGGCGCGCTGCCCGAAGTGCGCGGCGCGATCGCCGACCGGCCGGAGCTGCTGGCCGACCTGCTGCCCATCATCGCCAACCCGGAGGCGAGCATCAACGTGCGCCTCGGCGCCAGCGTGATCTTCGAGGAGCAGGCGGGCGGACCGGCGCTGCGCGCGCTGGTGGGCCGGCTGGTCGAACTCGCGGCGCATGCCGATGCGCGCGTGCGCGCCGACGCCTGCTTCTACCTGGGCCTGAGCGGCGCCGCGGAAGCGCGCACCTGCCTGCAGGCGCGCGTGCAGGACCAGGACGCCGAGGTGCGGGAGATCGCCATCGACGCCCTAGCGGCGCTCG
>DASVZD010000173.1:0-2698 GCA_036391815.1 Rhodocyclaceae bacterium | reverse complement strand
GTCGTAGATCATCTCCTCGGGCAGGTCGGTGATCTCGCGCAGCGGGAAGGCCACGTTGTCGAACACCGAGAGGTCGGTGAACAGCCCGCCGGCCTGGAACATCATGCCCATGCTGCGGCGCATCTGGTACAGCGCGTCGGAATCGAGCTCGTGCACGATCTTGCCGTCGAAGCGCACGTAGCCGCGCTGCGGGCGCAGCTGCCCGCCGATGAGCCGCAGGATGGTGCTCTTGCCGGCGCCGCTGACGCCGAGGATGCCGACGATCTGCCCTTTATGCACCGTGAGGTCGATGCCCTTGAGCACCTGGTTCGGCCCATAGGCGAAATGCAGGTCCTTGATCTCGATAAGCTTGTCTGCGGTCACGTTCGGGTTTCCATGCGCCTGGCGAAGGCCGTAATGATAACCCGGGCCTATTCCCGCACGGGCGGCACCGCCCGGTACTTGCCCTGCGTCTCGATCATCCAGCCCGGATATTCGCGCGGCAGGCGGCTGACGTCCTCCAGCGCCGCCAGCTCGTCGGCCGAGAGCGCGAGCCTGGCCGCCGCGAGGTTGTCCTTCAACTGGTCGGCGGTCCTGGCGCCGACGATGACCGTCGACACCGCCGGCTGCGCCAGCAGCCATGCCAGCGCCACCTGGGCCACCGAGACGCCGTGCTGCTCGGCGATCGGCCGCATCGCGTCGACGCAGTCGAACACGCGCGCCTTGTCGACCGGCGGGAAGTCGAAGCTGGCGCGCCGCGCGCCTTCCGGACCCTTGCCCTCGCGATCGAACTTGCCGGACAGCAGGCCGCCGGCCAGGGGGCTCCAGACCATCAGGCCGAGCTTCTGGTCGCGGATCAGCGGGATGATTTCGCGCTCGAGGTCGCGGCCGGCCACCGTGTAGTAGGCCTGCACGCTGCGGAAGCGCGCCCAGCCGCGCGCATCGGAAATCGCCAGCGCCTTCATGATCTGCCAGGCCGCCAGGTTGCACAGGCCGACGTAGCGGATCTTTCCGGCGCGCACCAGGTCGTCGAGCGCGCCGAGGGATTCCTCGAACGGCGTCAGCGGATCGAAGCCGTGGATCTGGTAGAGGTCGATGTGATCGAGCTGCAGCCGGCGCAGGCTGGCATCGACCTCATTCATGATGTGGTAGCGCGACTGGCCGCGTCCGTTCGGCAGTTCGTTCATGATGCCGGTGGACTTGGTGGCCACCACCAGTTCCTCGCGCGGCAGCCCGAGGTCCTTCAGCGCCTGCCCCAGCAGCTGCTCCGACTGGCCGAGCGAATAGACGTTGGCGGTGTCGAAGAAGTTGATGCCGGCGTCGAACGCCGTCTTGACCAGCTCGCGCGCGCCGCCCTGGTCCAGCCCGCCCATCACCTTCCAATGGCCGCCGCTGCCGAAGGTCATGGTGCCGAGGCACATCTCGGACACGTAGAGTCCCGTGGATCCCAGAAGACGGTATTTCATGGCATGGCTCCCGACCAAAAGGGATAAGAGGATGAAGCGGCCCGTTCCGTTCCGCGACACCCCGGGGTCGGGGGCCCGGCTAGCGCGTGAGGCAGCGCTGCAGCACGGGGGAACACCGATCCGCCGCGGCATCCGGCACGGTGACCACACCGCTGCCGCGGGCGATCCTCTCCAGCTCGGCGACACCGATGCCGCAACATTCCTCGCCCGGGATCAGGAGCTCGCCAAGCTGTCCCGGCTCCCCGAAGACGACCACGCCCAGCGGGTGGGAACGGACATGAAACCGGCAGGTCATTTGGCTCTCCAGCCCGGCGGGCCCCGGATATGCGTTGCAGGTATGCTAGAAGGAAGCGGGCGCCGGGCCAATCGGCAATGCCTGAATTTGCGTTGAGGAATATTCCTACAGGCAGGAACGACCGGCGCCCCTGCACAGTGGTAGCCTTCATCCATTTCGTCCCGGAGTCAGGCAATGAAAAGGCTTTCCGTCACCATCAAGCTGGAACTGGAGGTCCCCGAGGACTGGGATCTGCGCAAGACGTCGGAAGGATTCGAGGTAATCGACCTCGGCGACGGCCGCTACATGGACATGAGCTTCGAGCCCCTGCTGTCGGACGACCTGAACGGCATGTGGACCGACTCGGGCGACGACGAATTCATCAACGAGGTACTGGACATGGTGGAGTCGGAGCAGGTCGACTACAAGCTCTCGACCATCCACTAGGACCGGTCCGCCGCCCTATGCCCGCAGGATAAGGCGCCGCAAAATGCTTTAGAATCGCGCTCCAGCCGTCATGCCGGAGCCGAAATGAGCGCAGACAGGAAAGCCGTGATCGAGGACCTCGACGCCTTCTTCGCGTGGCTGGCGACGACCCCCATCATCCAGTCCGTCGCCCAGCGGAGGAACGAGCGGGACGCCTACCCGCAGGGCAAACCCTCGGCTGCCAAGCCGAGCGAGGCCGACAAGGAATTCCTCGAAGCATTGAAGAGCATGGCGTAAGGCGGCCGCATGGCCGACGCCCATTCTCCCCGCTCCGGCAGCCTGTTCGCCGAAATCCTTCCCGACACTGGCGCGGAGCAGTTCCAGCAACTGCTGCAGCGGCCGGCGACCCGTATCGAGCGCATCGTTTCCTCGGGCCAATCCAGCCCGCCCGGCTTCTGGTACGACCAGGAGGATGGCGAATGGGTGGTTCTTCTCGCCGGCGCAGCGCAGCTGCGGATCGAAGGCGACGCCGAGCCCCGCCGGCTGGCGCCCG
>DASVZD010000172.1:0-32806 GCA_036391815.1 Rhodocyclaceae bacterium | reverse complement strand
TAACCTTCCGGTCGTCCATCACCTCGCGGTGACTTCTGCGAGTAACCCTTCGATCTCGGGTCTCCCGCCTGCGTCAGCCTCCGGCTTTCCAAGCGCCTACACCTATCGGCTGTTCAATTTTTAAAGATCCCGGCTCGTTTGAGCCGCCCCTGCAATCAGCAGAGAAGCGAGATTATAGGGACGTACTTTTGCTTTGTAAAGCCCATTCTTAAACTTTTTCTTTTTCGGCGCCTTTGTAGCGATCAAGGGAAGCGTTGAGGGCCTCCATAACCTGTTTCCTGAGGCCTGCGGGACCCAGGACCTCCACGTCGGCGCCGAATTTCAGGACGTCCATGAGGAGCTCCCGCGTATCGCTGTAGGGCAGCTCAAGGAGGTAGCTCCCGTCGGCGACGAACTTCCCCTTCTGTCGTGGATGCCATTGCTCCGTGGCCACCCAGCGCGCCCGCTGCGGGGTAAACCGCAGCTTCGCCCATTCGACCTTGCGACCCGAAAATATCCCGTAGCCGCTGCCCAGGACCTCATCGAGTTTGCGTTCCGCTATGTTCAGCGCCTCTGCTTCCAGCAACGTCGCCTGCCGGACGGCATCCAACGAGAAGCTTCTCAGTTCCTCGCGCTCGTGACACCACGCATCCAGGTACCAGTTCTCCCGATAATGCACCAGCCGTTGCGGCGAAACCTCGCGCCGCGTCACTTCGTCTCGCGACCTGACGTAATACTCGAGGCGTAGACGCTTGCGCCGCAACAGGGCGGACCCCACTACCGAGAAGTGCTCGAGCGCCATCCGGCGCCCCGCCACCCCGATAATGCGGATACGCTTGTCGATTTCCTCGCGCGGATCGTCGGCAGTCCCGAGCAACCCCGCGAGGCGCGCCAGGAGGGGCTGGATATGCGGCCCCAGCAGGCCGCCGGCGTCAAGATTGACAAGCAGTTGCTGCATCGTGAGCAGTGCATGAATCTCGGACGCGTTGAACCAGAGCCCGGGCAGTTCGTACTTGCCCGCCCCGCGCTCCGGTTCGGCGAAGCGATAGCCGCCCTGTTCGCGATCCCAGACGATAGGGGCATTCAAGCGGTTCCGCAGGTACTCCAGGTCACGCTTGATCGTCGCGCGCGAAACGCCGAGCTTTTCCGCCAACACGGAAAACGGAACGACCCGGCGTTCGCCAAGCAGTTGGTCGATCTTGTAAAAGCGTTCCGTCCGGTCCATTTCGCTACCGGCTGAAATACCCGGAAGCCGTCGCGAGTCGTTCCCGGCACTCGAAAACCATGCGCTGGATCAGGTCCTTGCAGCTCGGTATGTCGTCGATCAGGCCAACCACCTGGCCACCCCATACCAGCCCGTCCTCCTGGCCGCCAGATTCCAGCGCGGCTCGTCCTCGGGCACCCGCCACCAAGTGGTGAATTTCCTTGAACTCGACGCCCCCTGGCCGCCGCTCCATGGCGACGACCTCGTCGGAGACGGAGTTCTTCAGGCAGCGAGCCGTATTGCGAAGCGTACGGAAGATGAGGTTGGTGTCCCGCTCCGTCTTGCCGACCATCATTTGCTTGATGTTCTCGTGCATCGGCGCTTCCTTGGTCGCACAGAAGCGCGTTCCCATGTTCACCCCTTCCGCACCGAGCGCCAGAGCGGCGGCCAAACCGCGTCCGTCTCCGATGCCCCCCGACGCAATGACGGGAATCGTGAGTTGGCGCGCCGCGGCCGGGATGAGGACAAGGCCTCCGACGTCGTCCTCCCCAGGGTGGCCCGCGCATTCGAACCCGTCGATCGAGATCATATCGACGCCGTTGCGCTCAGCGGAGAGCGCATGGCGCACGGCAGTGCACTTATGGATGATCGTGACGCCGGCCGCCTTGGCCTTGCCGATGAATTCCTTGGGATTGTTTCCCGCCGTCTCGAGGATCTTCACCCCGGAATCGATCAGGGCATCCAGATACGCCTCATATGGCGGCGGACTAGCCGACGGGAGGATCGTCAGATTGACCCCGAACGGCTGGTCGGTCATGTCCCGGCAGCGGATGATTTCCTTCCTGAGTTCCTCGGGTGTCGGCTGCGTCAGCGCGGTCAATATCCCGAGTCCGCCGGCATTTGAGACGGCCGACGCCAGCTCGGCGCGGCCGATCCACATCATTCCGCCCTGGATAATCGGGTACCGGATGCCGAGCTTTTCCGAAACCCGAGTGCGGATCGGCGGTGCCTGGTCCGCGTAGCGATCATCGGCGTTCTTCAATTAACACTCCCTCTTTTCTTGTTTATGGACGGGAGGATGTTACGCCGCGGCATGCAAAGACCGCAACGGCGCCGCAGGAAGGACAAAGGGCCCGCCGGCTATGCCGACAGGCCCTTCAAGAATCTGGTTGCGGGGGAAGGATTTGAACCTTCGACCTTCGGGTTATGAGCCCGACGAGCTGCCAGACTGCTCCACCCCGCGTCTGAGAGCTGCGCATTCTACTACCTTCCGCGGCATACCGCAACACATCGGTGAGTCGAACTCTTCCCCCAATGCAATCGATGGCAACACCGGGGCTTGCGATAAAACAAGGCCTACAATAACTCGTCCTACACTCATGCAGCCGAAAAGAATTTACGTAGCAGGCCACACCGGGCTCGTCGGTTCGGCACTGATCAATGTCCTGAAAGAACGCGCCCAGTCCGACCTGGTAATCCGAACCCACGCCGAACTGGACCTGCGCGACGCAGCGGCAGTGGAGTCCTTCTTTTCGACCGAGCGTCCCGACTGCGTCATCCTGGCGGCTGCCCGCGTCGGCGGCATCATGGCCAACAGCCGCTATCCCGTTGAATTCCTGCTCGACAATCTCGCCATCGCGACCAACGTCATTGCCGCGTGTCATCGTCATGACGTCGAGCGCCTGATTGTCTTCGGCTCGAACTGCGCCTATCCGCGCGAGACCAGCCAGCCGATCCGGGAAACGGCGCTGCTGACCGGCCCTTTCGAGCCCACCAATGCGGCCTTTGCGACGGCAAAAATTGCCGCCATCGAACTTTGCCGCGGCTACAACCAGCAGTTCGGCCGCCGCTACCTGGTTGCCATGCCGACCGGCCTCTATGGTCCCGGCGACAATTACGATCCCCAGAATTCCCACGTTGCAGCCGCGATGATCCGGCGTTTTCACGAAGCCAAAGCAGCCCAGCTGCCTCGCGTCGAAATATGGGGCAGCGGCCGTCCGCTGCGCGAACTTCTGTACAACGAAGATTGCGCCCGGGCTGGCACATATCTGGCTTATTTGCCGGTCGAGAAACTCGACGCGCTGTTGAGGGAAGGTTTCTATCCCTTGCTCAACATCGGCGGGGGAGAAGAAGTGTCCATTCTGGAACTTGCGAAACGTATAGCCGCCGTGGTCGGCTACACAGGCGAGATTGCGACCGACCCGGCCAAGCCGGACGGCATGCCGCGCAAGCTGCTCGATGGCGGCAGGCTGGCCGCACTCGGCTGGCATCCCCAGGTGCCGTTGGACGAAGGCCTGAAGCGGGCCTATGCCGATTTTCTCGCACGACATTGTCACGGTTAACAAGGGACCGAACATGATATATCCGCTGGCCTCCAGCACTTGGGACGACAAGGAAATCGCGGCCATCCAACGGGTCGTGGATAGCGGCATGTTCACCATGGGCGACAACGTTCGTCGCTTCGAGGAAGCCTTCGCAGCCAAGCACGGCAAGAAGTACGGCGTGATGGTCAATTCCGGCTCATCCGCCAACCTGGTGGGCGTCGCCGCATTGACGCTCAGGAAGGAGCGCCCCCTGCAGCGCGGCGATGAGGTCCTGGTCCCCGCCGTCTCCTGGTCCACCACCTACTATCCCTGGCATCAATACGGCATCAAGCTGCGTTTCGTCGACGTCGAGCTGGACACGCTGAACATCGACACCAGCCTGCTCGAGGCCGCGCTTACGCCGCAGACGCGGGCCGTATGCGCAGTGAGCATCCTCGGCAATCCCGCCGCCCTCGGCGAATTGCGCGCCTTCTGCGACAAGCACGGGCTCTACCTTTTCGAGGACAACTGCGAATCGCTCGGCGCCACGCTCGGCGGCAAGCTTGCCGGCAGCTTCGGCGACCTCGGCACCTTCAGCTTCTTCTTCTCGCACCATATCGCGACCATGGAAGGCGGCATGGTGCTGACCGACGACTTCGAGCTCTACTGCCTGCTGCGCGCGGTGCGCAACCACGGCTGGACGCGCGACCAGCCTCCCGGCTCGCCGCTCTTCGATGCGCGCGACGACGATTTCTTCGAAGCCTACCGCTTCGTCGTACCCGGCTACAACGTGCGGCCGGTCGAGCTTTCCGGCGCCATCGGCCTGGCACAGATCGAAAAGCTCGACGACATCGTCGACGGCCGGCGGCGCAACGCCGCGCACTTCCAGTCGCTCTTTGCCGGGGACAAGCGCTTCATCACGCAGAAGGAGAACGGAAGGTCGAGCTGGTTCGCGCTGACCCTGATCCTCAACCCGGACCTCGCGCTTGACCGGAAGCGCATCCTCGGCGCCTTGAAGGAAGCGGACATCGGATACCGCATCATCACGGGCGGCTGCTTCCTCCGGCAAGATGTCATCCGGCATCTCGAACACTCCGCCGCGGGGCCGATCGTCAAGGCGAATATCGCGCACGACCACGGTTTCTTCGTCGGCAACCATGCCTTCGACGTGCGGCCCCAGATCGATCTCCTGCATACCGTCCTCGACAAGGCAGCCCAGTGATGCATACGACCCCGAAGCGCGCGCTCATCACCGGCATCACCGGGATGGTGGGTTCGCATCTCACCGACTATCTCCTCGAACAGACCGACTGGGACATCGTCGGCATGTGCCGCTGGCGCAGCCCGCTCGACAATGTCCGCCACCTGCTGCCCCGCGCCAATGCCGGCGACCGCCTCAAGTTCGTCTACGGCGACCTGCGGGACTCGCTCTCGCTGCATCACGTGATCCAGGAAGCCAAGCCGGACTATGTGTTCCACCTGGCCGCGCAGAGCTACCCGAAGACCAGCTTCACGGCGCCGCTGGAGACGCTCGACACCAACATCAACGGCACGGCCCGGCTGCTCGAGACGATCCGCTTGACGTCGGACATCGCGCCCGTGGTCCACGTCTGCGCCTCCTCCGAGGTCTTCGGCCGCGTGCCGGCCGAGAAACTGCCGATCAACGAGGAATGCAGCTTCCATCCGGCCTCGCCCTACGCCATCTCCAAGGTCGGCACCGACCTGGTCGGCCGCTTCTACGCCGAGGCCTACGGCATGCGGGTGATGACGACGCGCATGTTCACCCACACCGGCCCGCGGCGCGGCGACGTCTTCGCCGAATCGTCCTTCGCCAAGCAGATTGCCCTCATCGAGGGCGGCAAGGTGGAACCGGTCGTCAAGGTCGGCAATCTCGAATCCCTCCGCACTTTCGCCGACGTGCGCGACGCCGTGCGCGCCTACTACCTGCTGGTCACCAAGGATCCGGTCGCCGGGGCTTACTACAACATCGGCGGCACCTACACCTGCACCATCGGCGAGATGCTGCGTCACCTGCTCTCGCGTTCGCCGATGGGCGACAAGATCCGGATCGAGCAGGACCCGGCGCGCATGCGCCCGATCGACGCCGACCTGCAAGTCCCGGACACCAGCAAGTTCCACCGGCACACCGGCTGGGAACCCCAAATCTCGTTCCAACAAACCATGGGCGACCTGCTCGACTACTGGCGACAGCGCGTTGCCGAAGAAGAGCATTTTCTCGTTCGTTGAGCAGCAGGATGCGGCAACCTTCCGGCCCGGCATCCCGAGGCAAGTGCATGAATAGGAGCGCCCCATGGCGGAAGCAATCGACGTCCTGCTGATCAACCCCGGGGATCACAAGAACGCCTACCAGGGGCTGGCGAACGACTTCGCGGCCATCGAGCCGCCGGTATTCGCCGGCCTCTTCGCCACCTACCTGATCCGCAAGGGGCTCCGCGTCGCGATCTACGACGTGCCGGCCACCCGCGAGTCGGCCGAGGCCGCCGTCGCGAGCATGCTCGAGCTTTATGCGCCGACGCTCTCGGTCCTGGTCGTCTATGGCCTGCAGCCCTCGGCGTCCACGCAGAACATGCCTTCGGCGGGCAAGATAGCGCGGCTGCTCAAGGAGAGCTCCGACACCCGCGTCCTCATGACCGGCACCCACCCGGCCGCTCTGCCCGGCCGCACGATGCGCGAGGAGCGCATCGACTTCGCATGCGACCGCGAAGGCCCGGTCACCATCGAGAAGACGTTCCGCGCCATCGAGGCCAAGAGTACGGATTTCTCGAACGTGCCCAGCCTGTGGTGGCGGCGCGGCGACGCCATCGTGCCCCCGGCCCAGTCGGAACCCCTGCTCGCCGACCTCGACGGCGAGATGCCGGGAATCGCCTGGGATCTGCTCGACATGAGCCGATACCGCGCCCATAACTGGCACTGCTTCGATGACATCGATGCGCGGCAGCCCTACGCGTCGATCCACACCAGCCTCGGCTGCCCCTACAAGTGCAATTTCTGCTGCATCAATGCACCGTTCGGCAAGAACGCCTATCGCATGTGGAGCCCCGAGACGGTTGTCAAGGAGATCGACCACCTGGTGGAGCGCTATGGCGTCAAAAACATCAAGTTCGTGGATGAAATGTTCATCCTCAACCGGCGTCACGTGCTGGGCATCTGCGACCTGCTGATGCAGCGCGACTACAAGGTGAACATCTGGGCCTATGCCCGCGTCGACACCGTCCAGGACGAGATGCTCGGCAAGCTCAAGGCCGCCGGGTTCAACTGGCTCGCACTGGGCATCGAGAGCGGCAGCGCCGACGTGCGCGACGGCGCAGAGAAGGCTTTCGGCAACGAGGAGATCACCGAGGTCGTGCGCAAGATCCAGCGGGCGGGCATCTACGTGCTGGGCAACTACATCTTCGGCCTGCCCGACGACACCCACGCGCGCATGCAGGACACCCTCGACCTTGCGCTCGAACTCAACTGCGAATTCGCCAACTTCTATTCGGCGATGGCCTATCCGGGCTCGGCGCTCTACACCTACGCCGAGCAGAACCACCTCGAGCTGCCGGCCGACTGGGCCGGCTACTCGCAGCATGCCTACAACACCAGGCCGCTGGCCAACAAGCAGCTGTCGTCCGCCGACATCCTGGGCTTCCGCGACCAAGCCTTCCTGCGCTATTTCAGCGACCCCCGCTATCTCGGACTGGTGCAGGAAAAGTTCGGCGCCCGGGTGGTCGAGCACATCCGCCAGATGTCGGCCATCCCGCTGCGGCGCGAGCTCCTGGAGAGCCCGCCGCAAGCACAACATGCCTGAGGTCGCCCCATGAGAGTCGCGCTCGTCGTACCTACCTACGAATACCTCCGGCCAGGCCCGACCTACCTGGCGCCGAGCGACTTTCCGGTCGGCCTGGCCTACCTGGCGGCGGCCCTGAAGAAGGCCGGCCACGAGGTCATCGGTCTCAACGTCAACAACCACCCCGCCTATCCCTCCAAGCGCGCCATGCTGGAAGACCAGCTGAGGAAGATGCTCGAGCGGGATCGACCCGAGCTGATCGGGCTCGGCGGTCTTTGCGCCGACTACGCCTTCATCAGGGACGCCATCGCGATAGCCCGGTCGGTGGCTCCGCGTACGCCGATCGTCTGCGGCGGCGGCATCATCACCCATGACGCCGAATTCGTCTTCAACGCGCTGCGGCCCGACTACTGCATCAAGGGCGAAGCAGAGGAAGCGCTGGTGCAGCTGGTCGACCATCTGGCAACCGGCAAGCCGGCGCTGCTCAACATTCCGAACCTCGGCTTCTGGCACGACGGCAAGGCGATGTTCACGCCGGAGAACTACTCCTACCCGTCGCTGGAAAGCCGCCCCTGGCCGGACTATTCGCCCTTCTCGCCGGACACCATGCTGGCCTGCTCGACGCACGGCGCGCGGCTCCTTTATCGCTACTCGCGGCCCAACCCGCGCGTCATGCCGTTCGTTGCCGCACGCAACTGCCCGTTCAAGTGCACCTTCTGCGTCCATGAGCAGGGCCCGCGCTACAGCGCCCGCCCGATGTCGGACATCTTCGCCGAGCTCGAGCACCTGTACGAGACCTACCACTTCAACATCCTCATCATCCTCGACGAGCTGTTCGCCATCAACAAGGATCGCCTGCGCGAATTCTGCGAAGGCATCCTGGAACGCCAGAAGACGCTGGGCTGGGATTTCGACTGGCTGTTCCAGACGCACGCCAGCGTCGGGCTGACGCTCGAGGACATGAAGCTCGCCCGCAAGGCCGGCTGCTACTACTTCAGCTACGGCATCGAGAGCGCCAGTCCGAAGGTGCTGGCGAGCATGAAGAAGAAGGTCCGTCCCAGCCAGATCAAGGAAGCGATCGAACTGTCCGCGCAGGCGGGCATCGGCTTCGGCGGCAACCTCATCTTCGGTGACATGGCCGAAACGCCCGAGACCATCGCCGAATCGCTGAGCTTCATGGTGAACAACTGCCTGGACATGCAGATCTGGACGGGCGCCATCAGCCCGTATCCCGGCAGCCTGCTGTTCGACTACTGCCTCCAGCAGGGTCTCATCAAGAGCAAGCTCGACTACTACGAGACCATCGACCGCGTCGTGTACAACATGACCGGCATGCCCGACAAGGCCTGGGCCGAGTGGCTCGGCCGGGTGGTGTATCCATTGTCGACCGCCCCCTTCGTCATTGCCGTCGAGCCGCTCGACGTCACGGACGATCCCGGCGAGACGGACTGGACGAGCCCGCCCATCCGCAAGGTGCGCGCCGTCTGCCCGCACTGCTCGACCGAGCAGGTGTACCGGCACCCGATCGATGCGAGCAGCATCGCCGACGGAACCGCCAATCTCGTTCCCGGCTGCCCGAACTGCGGCAAGCGCTTCCGCATCCAATTCAGGAAGGGCGGCGGCTACAGCGGAGCGGTCCTCGGGCGCCAGGTCGGCCCGGCCCAACTGATGTCCGTCATCCAGGATTCGCTCGTCCCGCTGACACGCCTGAGGAAACGCTTCGACGTGCTGCTGATCGCCGCGGACGACGCGCGCTGGCAGGCGGAGCGGTCGAACCGCTACCTGTCGGTGATGGCGCTGGAAGAGGGCTTCGCCGCCAACGGCCTGAGCTTCGCCACCGTGGCAGCCCTGCAGGACCAGGCGCCCGGAGACCCGGCCTCCTGGCTCAGCCACCTTACGCGGATCTGCTCGAACAAGACTTTCGACCAGGTCTGGGTGGACGTCGTCGATGCCCCGCTCGACGACACCATCCTCGCCTTCATCAATTCCGTTGCGCCCGTGAAGGTCGCCCTGATCGGCAAGCCGATGCAATTCAGCGAATCGGTCCATCGCGTTCCGGCGGAGCTCAAGGCTGCCCGGCGCACGGTCGAAAAGCGGCTGCGGTCGATGACCCACGCGCTGGCCTGCGACGAGCACGACGCCGCATGGCTGAAGGAAAACAAGAAGCTGGCTTCGCTCTGGTGGCTTCCCGCCATTCCGCAGCGCCTTGTCCGCCCGGCTCCCGGCACACCGACGACGAACGTCGTCCATTTGCGCGGAGCATCGGCCGAGAGCTTCGCCGAATCGATCGCTGCAGCCGAACCGAAGGCGACGCTGCAGGCTTACCGGCCTTCGGACCATGCCGGCCAGGCGCCCCAGCTTCTGGAGCAAGCCCACCGGCAGGCATCGGAAATCCTGGGCTCGGGCGCGGAGTTCTCCGATCGCCTGTTCGAGCTTCACGCCGACGCCCGTCGCCAGTTCCACCGCGTCGCCCAGGAATCGCTGATCGAGGGCCTGACGGGCGGGCTCGCCCAGATCGTCGTCCTGTCCGAAGCTTCTCCGGCGCTGGCCGACATCCTCCAGGGCATGGCCGCCGCGTGCCCGGTGATCGCCGTCCTGCCCGCCAGCCATCCGCGCCTGGCGTCGCTGTTCGTCGCCAACGAAGACATCCTGGTCGCCAACGACCCCGCCGAAATGGCGGCGCACCTGGCGCGGCTCGCCTCCGAGCCATCATTCGCGGCCCGCATCGCGGCCGCGGCCGCGGAAAGGCTGTTGCGCCGCCACAGCGCCGAACAGCGCATGGCGGAAGTCAGGCGTTGGCTCGCGGACGGCACCGAACCGGCCTACGAGGCATCGATCGAGCGCCCGCGGGCAAGCGTCGCCAAGCCCGCCAAGGCGGCCAAGCGGAGCGCCCCCGCCAAAGGGAACGACCTGCAGTGGCGAGTGCTCAACTTCGTCTCGTCGGTCCAGGACGTTCGCCGCCTCGACGATCCCGATACGCAGCTCCTGCTCCTGAAGCAGGCGACCCAGAACCATCCGGAGAACCGTAACATCCTGGATCTGCACGACGAGGTCGAGAAGCTGCAAAAGCAGGACATTCACCAGCGCATCAGGTCGGCATGGTCGACCTACATGAACACCTAAGGACACGCAGTGACCGAAAAGACCGCCGGAACAGCGCCATGAACGATCGCATCCGATTTCTCGAAGACAAGGCGCGAACCATCCGCCGCGAGACGCTGAAGATTCACCGTAGCGCCCCGGAAACCCGCGTCGCCTCCTCGCTGTCGCCGGTCGAGATCTTCACCACGCTCTACTACGGCGGCCTGCTCCGCTTCTTCCCGCAGGATCCCTTGAACGACGCGCGCGATCGCCTGATCATCAGCAAGGGTCACGGCTCGATATGCGTCTACCCGATCTTGGCGGATCTTGGCTTCTTCCCCGAGGCTGCGCTCGCCACCGTCTGCCGCGAGGGCAGCTTCCTCGGGGGCATCCCCGATCCCTGCATTCCCGGCTACGAGACGGTGAACGGCTCGCTGGGCCACGGCCTTGGCGTCGCGGCAGGCATCGCCGTCGCCTTGCGCCTGCGGCGCCACTCCGCCAAGGTCGTGGTGGTCTGCGGCGACGGCGAGCTCAACGAAGGATCGGTCTGGGAGGCCGTCATGTTCGCCGCCCATCACCGGCTGGCCAATCTGACGCTGATCGTCGACCACAACCGGCGCTGCATGCTGAACCATACCCGGAACGTGATCGACCTCGATCCGCTGGCGCCGCGCTTCGCCGCCTTCGGCTGGAAGGCTCGGACGGTCGACGACGGCCACGACGTCGGCGCCCTGCATGCGGCGCTCGCCGAGTCGTTTGCGGACGAGGACGAACGGCCCAAGGTGCTGTTGGCGCAAACGACCAAGGGCAAGGGCGCACCGACGCTGGAGGTGGATCCCCTGGCGCACGTGCAGGTGCTGTCGAGCACCGTCATTGACCAGCTGCTGAGCGACGATCACGATGGAAAATAGCCGGCGCCCGCGCGCCATGCGCGATACCTTCTTTGCCAACCTGCATGGCATGATGGCGCGGGACGACAAGGTATTCGTCCTCAGCGCCGACTTCGGCGCCCCGACGCTCGATGCCATCCGCAACGATTTCCCCCAGCGTTTCATCAACGTCGGCATCGCGGAGCAGAACCTGATCGCAGTCGCCGCCGGCCTCGCCCTCGAGGGGCACAAGGTCGTCTGCTACGCGATCGCGCCGTTCATCACCATGCGCTGCCTCGAGCAGATCCGGGTCAACCTCGCGATTCTTTCGCAGCTGCGCCCGATGTCCGTCACCCTGATCGGCGTGGGCGCCGGCATGAGCTACGAGGTTTCGGGACCGACCCACCACTGCATCGAAGACGTCGCGGTGCTGGCCGCGCTGCCGAACGTCCACGTCTGGTCGCCGAGCGACGCCCAGGTATCGGGCGCGCTGGCCGAACACTGCGTCGGCGGCGGCGGAATCCATTACATCCGCTGCGACGCCAAGCCCCAGCCCCCGTTGAGCGAAGCCCCCGTCGACCTCCGGCGCGGCTTTCGTGCGCTGACGGGACGCGGTGCCACGGCGGTCGTGTCGACGGGCTACCCGACACAGGTGATCCACGGCCTGTTCGCCGACCATCCGGAACTCGAGAAGCTCGCCTCGTCCATCGACGTGTTCAACATCAACGGTTTCGACGAGGCGGCCCTGGCCGACCAGCTCCGCGGCGCGGAGCGCATTCTCGTGGTCCAGGAATCGGTCCGTGACGGCGGCCTCGATGCGCGGATCCGGCGCCTCGCCGACGAACGGCGCTTCGCCGCGCGGGTCGCTGTGCGCGCCATGGCAGGCGCCTACAGCTTCGACATCGGCTCGCGCGACCGCCTCCACCGGAACTACGGGCTCTCGCGGGACCAACTCGCGCAGGCCCTGCTCGATCCCAACCACCCCTAGGCCAACGCCATGATCATTTGCCGAACCCCCTACCGCATCTCGTTCTTCGGCGGCGGCACCGACTATCCGGGCTGGTATCGCGAGAACGGCGGTGCCGTGCTGAGCACCACCATCGACAAGTACTGCTACATCACGCTGCGCCATCTGCCGCCCTTCTTCGACTACCGGTACCGCATCCGCTATTACAAGCGCGAGGAGGTCAACAGCGTCGACGAAATCCGCCATCCTTCGATCCGCGAATGCCTGCGCTACATGAAGGTCGATCATGGCGCCGACCTCGTGCACCACGGCGACCTGCCCGCGCAGTCCGGCCTGGGCACCAGTTCGACATTCACCGTCTGCCTGCTGCACAGCCTCCACGCGCTGCAATACCGGATGCCGACCAAGCGCCAGCTGGCGCTCGAGGCGATCGACATCGAGCAGAACCGCATCGGCGAGAACGTCGGTTCCCAGGATCAGGCGGCGGCGGCGTTCGGCGGCTTGAACCTGATCGAGTTCAGCAACGGCCAGGAGATCCTGGTGACGCCCATGATCGTCGAACCCGAGCGGCTGCGCACGCTGCATGGCCACATGCTGCTGTTCTTCACCGGGATGCAGCGCCATGCGTCGGAGATCGCGGGCGAACAGATCCGGACGCTCAAGGACCGGGCGTCGGAACTGCGCGAGATGACCAAGGTGGTCTACGAAGCCAGGGACATCCTGGCTTCCGAGGCGCCGCTGGAAGAATTCGGCCGGCTGCTGCACGAACAATGGCAGCTCAAGCGCTCGCTTTCCCGGCTGATCAGCAACGACACCATCGACGACATCTACGCGCGCGCGATCGGCGCCGGCGCGATCGGCGGCAAGCTGCTGGGCGCCGGCGGCGGCGGCTTCATGCTCTTCTTCGTCAGGCCCGAGCTGCAGCCGGCAGTCAAGAAGGCGCTCGACGGACTGCTGCACGTCCCGTTCCGTTTCGACGTCACCGGCAGCCAGATCATCTACCACGCGCCACAGAGCGAGGACGAGCGCTGAATGGCGATCGCCGATCTCGACGCCATCATCCTCGCCGGCGGCCTCGGCACCCGGCTGCGCCCCGTCCTGCCGGACCGCCAGAAAGTGTTCGCCCCCGTGGCGGGCGAACCCTTCATCACCCGCCTGTTCGCGCTGCTGCAGACCCATGGAATCCGCCGCTGCATCCTCGCGCTCGGCCACCGGTCGGAGGACGCCTTGCCCTACCTCGGACCATGGAGCCGGCGCTACGGAGTGGAACTCGTGCCATCGGTCGAACCCGGCCCGCTGGGGACCGGCGGCGCCCTGCGCCTGGCCCTGAGCCATTGCCATAGCGACAGGCTGCTGGCCCTCAACGGCGATTCCTACGTCGCCGCCGACCTCCAGGGACTGGACGACGCCCACGCGCGATACCGCGCCAGGGCGACCCTGTGCACGGTCAGGGTCGACGACGTCGGCCGCTACGGACAGCTCGACTGGAGCGAGGAGACCGGCCGCATCAACGCGTTCCGCGAGAAGTCCGCCGCCCATGCCGGCATGGCCGGATGGATCAACGCGGGCATCTATCTGCTGGACCGCGGACTGATCGAAGGAATTCCCGAACACGCGGCAGCCAGCCTGGAAAAGGACGTGCTCGCCGCAAGCATCGGCCAGGGGCTCTACGCCTACCCCTGCGACGGCGCGTTCATCGACATCGGCCTGCCCGAGACATACCGGGCCAGCGCCGATTTCTTCACCAGGCTCGAGGCCGGCAGACCGGATCCGGCGGCATGACGCTCGACACCAGGCCGCCCATTCGCCACCGCTACACGGCCGAGGAGGCGTTGGCCAGCTATCGGGACGCCGAAGCGGCCTACGCCGACGGCAATTACGTCTTCGCCGCCAACCTGGCGCCGGCAGGCAGCGAATTGCAGGGATGCGCGCTGGTCATGCTGGGCGCGTTCCAGCGCGGCTTGTCCGTGCTCTGCGCGACGCCCGATGCGCCCGCATTGTCGCCGCGCGGACGGCAGGTACGGGCTTTCGCCCGCTGGGTCGTCGACGACGCCGGCACAGCGGTCGCCGACATGGAAGCGCTGGTGCGGGACTGCCCCGGCGTCCCGCAATACCGGGCCTTTCTCGATGTCCTGAAACGCCAGACAATCGAAGTGCTGCTGCTGGCCGACCCCTTCCAGCGCAGCGTCGCCGCCTTCAAGCAGACGTCGCCTCTGTTCCGCGTCCGCACCGTGGGCTTCGACCGGAGCTGCGACATCCCGATCACGGCGGATTGCGATCTCGTCGCGACAGTCCGGTCGGCGCTGGGCCGTGCTCCCGATCTGGCGTTGTCGCTCACGTCCTACGCGATCTACCACCGCGACCACGGCCGCCTGCCTTGTCCCAAGATCGGCTTCCTGACCGACCACGATTACTTTCTCTTCAATCGACACGCCTTCGCCGCCAACGACCTGCTGCTGACCAACGGTCCGATCGAGCACTTCGAGGTCAGGCGCCTCTATCCGCGGCCCTGCCACACCTATTACACGCTCGATCTCGACTATTCCATCCCGCATGCCGAGCAGCGCGGGCGCATCCCCAAGCGTTTCGACGTCGGCCTGTCCGGCTCCTCCTTCGTCCCCTACATGCGCGAAAAGGCGCAATTCAGCTTCGCGCTGATGGACCTGCCGGACGACCTGAGCATCCGCGTCATCCAAGGCTTCCTGCCGGGCGACGCGTACCATCGCTTCATTGCCGAGTCCCGCCGCATGCCCATGGCCGTGCGTTTCTCGGACGTCCTCAACACGCGCATCATCGAGGCGGTCCAGCACGGCTGCGAGGGACTCAACCTCGGCGGCAACCTCTGGCCCGAGCTGCTCGGCCTGCAGGCCCATACGGCGCCCTACCGCTACGAGACGCTCGAACGCGACATACGCGACGCGCTGGCCAGCAGCAGCGAGGCCGGCATCACGCCCCAGCAGCTCGCCGACATCGACCGCCTGTTGCCGCCGTCGCCGCAACGCGAAGTGCGCTTCCTCAAGTATTTCGCGTTCCTCGGCAGCCAATGCGAACGGGTTGCCGAGCATGCCGTAGCCTCGCTCCGCTGCTCGGGTTCGACCGGCATCCTGCTCGAGATCCAGGACCGGACCGGTCCCGCCGTCGCCGCCTTCCATTCGGACCTGGTCCAGCATTTCGGCGCCGGCCACACCGCCTACGACGCCAACCGCGAGTTGAATGCGCGCATCTACCTGGCGCGGTTCTTCCGCGAGCCGCAGCTGGTCGACTCGACGATCGCGGCCGGCGAACGGCTGATCGCCCGCCATCCGAACCACCTGGTGCTGCGCTTCAATTTCGCCCGCTTCCTCTTCCATTACGTCCACCCCGAACGGGCGGAGGCGCAGTTCCGGGCCATCATCGAGGGCGCCGGCCACTGGGACCTGCGCGAGGACGAGGACGACGTCCTCAACTACCACTACCACATCGAGTACTTCCCGTTCATGCGCTACCAGGACAACGTGCTCCTGAAGCTCGTCGCGCAGAGCGACCCGGCGCACGCCAAGCCCTACATCGAGCCGGCCGACCTCATCGTCAGCACCGCCTGTCACTACCTCGCCCAACAGAGCTACGCGCGGGACAACGTCGCCGATGCGCTCGACGTCGCCTCGCTCGGCATCGGCTACTGCGAGGAGAACTACAACCTCCAGGCGGCGCTGGTCCGCATCTGCTGGAAGTGCTTCCAGCAGACCGGCAATGCCGAATGCCTGCCGATCCTCGTCAATTGCTTCGACCGGGCGGTCGACGACTATCCGGGCTACTTCCGGGAACTCGCCTGGTACGCGCTCCAAGCGCTGACGCAACTCGGGGATGAAGCGCGCCTGAGAAGGCTGGTCACCCTATGGTATCGTCACTGCTCGCGCGTCCTGTGGACGGACGCCCAGCCCCTGCCGCCGGGACATCAAACGGACTTGTGTCGGGCCGTGCTCCGCTTCCGCGCCGACTTGCCCGAGCCCGCCAACCAGCATGTCGACGAGTTCGTGCGCCTGCTCGAAGCGCTGCCCGCCATGGCACCGAGCGAAAGATTGTCCGTCCCGAACCACCTCGAACTGCTCTTCGTCAACATGGTGCCTGCCCTTCTCGATGGCCTCGCCGATTCCGGACTTCTGGCGGAGGCGTCCGCCAACCTGTCCGCCTACCTGAACAAGCTCGACCTGGGACCGCTGCCCTGGCTGCGAGAGCGCCTCGTCGCCTTCCACCAGCAGCGGCTGGCCTCGCCGATGAACCAGGCGCACTAAGGAGCCCATCGGTGAAACTCGTCATCATCGGATCCTCGGGCCACGGCCGCGTCGTGGCGGATGCCGCCGGGCTCGCCGGGCACGAGGTCATCGGATTCATCGACGACTTCACGCCGGACGGCGAAGTCGACGGCATTGCCCGCCTCGGCGGATGCGACCGGATCCCCGCGCTGGCCGCCCTTCATCCGGGACTGGGGGCCGCGGTCGCGATCGGCGACAACCACAATCGCCTGCAAATCGCGCGCCGGGCGCTATCGCTCGCGCCGGGCTTGAGCTTCCCGGCCATCCTCCATCCGACGGCCATCATCGCGCGCTCCGTGACCCTCGGGCAGGGCGTCGTGATGCTGGCGCGCGCCGTTGCCAACGCCGGCGCCCGGCTCGGCGATTTCGCCCTGCTCAATACGGGCGCCATCGCCGAGCACGACGTCGAGCTCGGGGTGGGAGCGAGTCTTGCCCCCGGCGCCATCGCCGCGGGCTGGGCCCGCCTCGGCGAAGGAGCCGCGGTCATGATGGGGGCCATGGTGAGGGAGAAGTGCCATATCGGCGACCATGCGCTGGTCGGCATGGGGTCGATCGTCACCGCCGACCTGCCTTCCGGCGCCGTCGCCTGGGGCAACCCCGCCCGGCTGCAGCGGACACGCAACAGCGACGAACCCTACCTCTGAATCCCATGCGCCTACCCACCCCGATCCGCTTCCTCAAGTCGGCACTGGCGGACGACAGCCGGGTCACTCCCAATCCGGTCCTCGAGGACTGGCTGGAGACCCAGCATGCCGCGGCCGAGATGCGCGTCGAGCTCGTCCCCTTCGCCGACCTCGGCGAGTGGCGGTTCACGGCTGACGGCCGCCTGGCGCACCGGAGCGGCAAGTTCTTCTCGATCGACGGCATCGAAGTGGGCACTGACTGGGGCTCCGTTGCGAACTGGGACCAGCCCATCATCAACCAGCCGGAGATCGGCTTCCTCGGCATCCTGGCCAAGGAATTCGACGGCGTCCTGCATTTCCTGATGCAGGCCAAGATCGAGCCGGGCAACATCAATGGCGTGCAGATCTCGCCCACCCTGCAGGCCACCAAGAGCAACTACACGCGGGTGCATGGCGGCGCCGCGCCGCCCTACCTCGAATACTTCCTCGCGGCAAAGCCGGAGCAGGTGCTGGTCGACCAGCTGCAGTCGGAACAGGGCGCGCGCTTCCTTTCCAAGCGCAACCGCAACATCATCGTCGAGGCGGACGGCGAGGTGCCGGCCTCGAACGGCTTCTGCTGGATGACGCTGGGCCAGATCAAGAGGCTGCTGCGCCGGCCCAACGTCATCAACATGGACACCCGGACGGTGATCTCGGGAATTTCATACGGCGAGTACGATGAAGGCGCGCAGAGCTACTTCCAGCTCTTCGCGGCACTGTTCCCGCCCGACAGCGCCAACGCCTTCGAGCTGCTCCATTCCTTCCTGCACAGCGGCGAGTCGCACTACACCATCGAGCAGCTGATCTCCTGGATCACCCATCTGCGCTCCCGCTACGAACTGCACGTCAAGCCGCGCCCGCTCCAGGAGCTGCGGCAGTGGATCGTCGCCGACAGCGAGATCTACCACGAGTCCCGCAAGTACTTCCGGGTGGTCGCCGCCCAGGTCGAAATCGCCGGCCGCGAGGTCAAGCGCTGGTCCCAGCCGCTGATCGAGACCGCCCAGGAAGGCCTGATCGCCTTCGTCATCAAGCGCATCGGCGGCGTCTTCCACTTCCTGGTGCAAGCCAAGCTGGAGCCGGGCAATTTCGACATCATCGAATTCGCGCCTACCGTGCAGTGCCTGACCGGCGACTATCGCGGCGTCCCGGCCCACCTGCGTCCGGCCTACCTGGACTACGTGCTGGCCGCCAAACCGGGGCAGGTCATCTTCGACGCCCACCAATCGGAAGAAGGCGGGCGCTTCTATCGCGAGCAGAACCGCAACATGCTGGTGGTCGCCGACGATGATTTCCCGCTCGAGTGCGGCGAAAACTACCGCTGGATGACGCTCAACCAGATCAAGCAGTTCATCCGCTTCAACAACTACCTCAACGTGCAGGCGCGCAGCCTGCTCTCGGCCATCTCGTTCTGCTGATGGGCACGGACGCGCCGCTCCGCCTCGGTGTCCTGGGCTGCGCCTCGATCGCGCGGCGCATGATGCTGCCGGCCATCAAGGCCCTGCCGGAAGCGCAACTGGTCGCCGTCGCCAGCCGCGACCCCGCGCGGGCGCGCGCCTTTGCCGGCGAATTCGGCTGCGCCGCGGAGGCGAGCTACGAGGCGCTGCTCGATCGGCCCGACATCGACGCCATCTACCTGCCGCTGCCTCCCGCCATGCACGAGGAATGGTCGGTGCGTGCGCTGAAGGCCGGCAAGCACGTCCTCTGCGAGAAGCCCGCCGCCACCGGCCTGGCCGGCGCGCAGCGCATGGCGGCCGCCGCTCAGGCTCACGGCCGCCTGCTCGCCGAGAACTTCATGTTCCTGTTCCACCCGCAGCTGCGGGCCATCGACGACCTGGTGGCGAAGGGAGAACTCGGGGAGATTCGCCTGCTGCGCGCGACGTTCGGATTCCCGCCCCTGCCGGAAGGCGACATCCGCTATCGCCGCGAACTCGGCGGCGGCGCGCTGCTGGACGCGGGTTGCTACACGCTGCGGGCGGCCCGGCATTTCCTCGGCGATACGCTCGACGTCGCCGGCGCTACCCGGAACTGGGGCGCCAACGGCGTGGATATCGCGGGAACGGCGCTGCTTTTCAACCCGGCCGGCGTAAGCGCCCAACTTGCGTTCAGCTTCGACCTGTTCTACCAATGCGAGCTGCAGCTGATCCTGACGCGCGGCCGCATCACCGCGCCGAGAATCTTCACTGCGCCGCCGACGCTTTCGCCGCACGTCGTGATTGAAACCGCGCAGGGACGCCAGGAACTGGGCATCCCGCCGCACAACCATTTCGCCTCCTCGCTTGCCCATTTCGTGCAGCAGGTGCGCGCAGGCGCGACCGGCGCCCCCGGCGTCGCGAGCCAGGCCGAACTCATGGAGGGAGTCGAATCCTCATGCCACCGATCCACGTGACCCGCCCATCTCTGGCCGCGCTTGCCGACTACGCCGAAATCCTTGCCGGCGCCTGGGAGCGCGGCATACTCACCCATAACGGTCCCCTCGTGCAGCAGCTCGAGCGCGAGCTCGAAGGCTACCTCGGCGTTCGCCACCTCGCTGCCGTGACGAACGGCACGCTGGCGCTGCAGCTGGCGATCCGGGCGCTGGGACTGCGCGGCGAAATCATCACCACGCCTTTCTCCTGGGTCGCGACGATCAGTTCCATCATCTGGGAAGGCTGCCGTCCGGTATTCGTGGACGTCGATCCCGAAACCCTCAACCTCGATCCGGCCCGCATCGAGGCGCGCATCACCCGGCACACCTGCGCCATCCTGCCGGTGCATGTCTTCAGCAACCCCTGCGATGTCGAAGCCATCCGGCAGATCGCCGAGCGCCACCGGCTCAAGGTGATCTATGACGGCGCCCATGCCTTCAACGTCCGGCTGGGCGACCGGCCGCTGGCCGAAGCCGGCGACATCACCGCGCTCAGCTTCCATGCCACCAAGCTTTTCAATACCGGGGAAGGCGGCGCCTGCGTGACGCCCGATCCCGAGCTCGACGCCCGGGTGCGCCGCCTGCGCTTCTTCGGACACGACGAGCACAAGGAGATCGTCGACGACGGCACCAACGCCAAGATGACGGAAATCCACGCGGCCCTCGGGCTCGCCAACCTGCGCATCACGGATGCCGTGGCGGAGAAGCGCCGCGCGGACTACGAACGCTATCGCAGCGCGCTCGCCGGGCACCCTGCCATCCGCTTCCAGAAGATCGATGCCGCGGCTTACAACTTCAGCTACATGCCGGTCGTCTTCTCGAGCGAAGCGCAGCTCCTCAAGGTCGAAGCAGCGCTCGCCGCCGCGCAGGTCTTCCCGCGGCGCTACTTCTATCCGGCCCTCAACACCCTGGGCCGCATCGTTCCCTACGAGGCGTTCCCGATCGCCGAGGACGTTTCGCGCCGGATCTTGTGCCTGCCGCATTACCACGAGCTGGCTGCCACCGACATCGAGCGCATCTGCGGAATCGTTCTCGACGCGCTCTCCGCCTAGACGGCGGTGCCGACAGTCTGACTCGAACAGACGACCTACCGCTTACAAGGCGGTTGCTCTACCAACTGAGCTATGCCGGCAATGGCCGCATTATAGGGGCTGGCGTAGAATCGGCGCTTCCTCGTCCGCTGCCCACATGACCCCGGCCACGACCGCCAACGATCCGCCGCTGCGTCTGCTCATCGTCGCGAGCGACATGCGCGCGGCGCACTCGGCCGCCTCCCGGTTCGGCACTTCCGCGATCCCTTCGCTCCAGGCGATCGGCACCGCCGCCGCGCTGCGCGCCGCGCTGCGCGGCGAGCGCTGGGATGCCGTGCTGTTCTTCCACGGCGCCGCGGGGCTCGGCGCCACGGCGGCGCTCAAGGTGGTCGGTGAAAGCGGGCTCGATCTCCCGTTCATCGTCCTCGCCGCGGCTGCCGATGAAAAAGCGGCGATCCGCGCCATGCGGGCCGGCGCCCACGACGCCGTGCTGCTCGACCAACTCGATCGCCTGGTGCCCGCCGTCGAACGCGAGGTGCGCGAGGCGCGGCACCGTGCGGATCACCGGGCGGCGCTCGAGATGCTCAAGGACAGCGAGGCCCGCTTCCGCACGCTCGCCTCCAACCTGCCGGGCATGGTCTTCCATCTGCAGCGCGATGCCTGGGGCACCTACCGCTTCGTCTTCGTCAGCGAAGGCAGCCACAAGATCTTCGGCATCAAGCAGCATGAGATCCTGAACTCGGCGCAGCGATTCTTCGAGGGCTTCGAGGCCGCCGACCGCCGCCGCCTGATCGAATCCCTGGAGGAATCCGCGGCCGCCGGGACGGCCTTGAGCTGGGAAGGCCGCCTGCGCGGCAGGGCGCGCGGCCGCTGGATCGACCTGCGCGCCGCACCGCATCGGCTCGACGAGTCCACCATGGTGTGGCAGGGCATTGCGACGAACATCACCGGCGCCAAGGAGATCGAAGCGGAATTGCGAACCTCGCGCGAGCAGCTCGCCGAACTTTCGTTCCACCTCGAAACGGCCAAGGAGGAGGAGCGCGAACGCATCGCCCGCGACATCCACGACGAACTGGGCAGCATCCTGGTCCGCCTCAAGATCGAGGCGGCGCTGCTGGCCAGCAAGCTGCCCGACACGCCGCCCAGCCTGCGCGAGAAATCCTCCTCCATCGAAGCCCTGCTCGACCAGGCCCTCGGCACGACTCAGCGCGTGGCGCGGCAGCTGCGTCCAGGCATCCTCAAGGAATTCGGGCTGGCCGAGGCGATCAAGTGCCAGTCGGAAGACTTCGCGCACAGCACCGGCATCAAGTGCCCGGTCCAGTGCGACGAGGACATCGAGGCGGATGCGGAAACTTCCCTGGCCCTGTTCCGCATCACCCAGGAAGCGCTGACCAACATCGCCAAGCACGCGCACGCCTCGCTGGTGGTCGTGCGGCTGCGCCGCGAACAAGGTAGCATTGCGCTCGAAATCCGGGATAATGGCCGAGGCATTTCGGAAGCGGACATGAACAAGCCGAAGTCGTTCGGTCTGCGCGGCATCCGCGAGCGCGTGCATAGCCTGGCCGGTGAATTCGAGATCAGGGCCGCCGAGCAGGGCGGCACCCATATACAACTGCGGGTTCCGGAAAGGCGGGCGATCGTCGAATCGAGCGCCGCCGAGGAGGAACTGCAACGCAATCTGTTTTAGCGATGAACGAAAAGATCCACGTACTTATCGCCGACGACCATGCCATCGTCCGCCAGGGGCTGCGGCAGATCCTCTCCGAGACGGAGGATCTGGTGGTGGCCGGCGAAGCCGACGACGGGGCCGAAGCCTTGCTGCTCGCGCGCAGCCAGCAGTGGGACGTGTTCCTGCTCGACGTCGCGATGCCCAACCGCAACGGCATCGACACCCTCAAGCAGCTGAAGAAGGAGTTCCCGCGCCTGCCGGTCCTGATGCTGTCGATGCATCCCGAGGACCAGTACGCGGTGCGGGCGATCCAGGCCGGCGCGGCAGGCTACCTGACCAAGCAGAGCGCGCCGGCCGAGCTCGTCGATGCCATCCGCAAGGTGGCCCGCGGCGAGAAATACATCAGCCAGACGCTGGCGACCAAGCTGGCCGAGGTCATCGCGGGCGGCAACCGCCCTGCGCTGGAGAAGCTGTCCGACCGCGAGCACGAGGTTCTGCGCCTGATCGCCTCGGGCAAGACCCTGACCCAGGTTGCCGAAGAGCTGAACATCTCCGTGGCGACCGTCAGCACCTACCGTGCGCGCCTGCTCGAGAAGCTCGGCCTCGGGAACACGGCCGAGCTGATTCGCTACGGGCTCGAGCAGGGCCTGGTGGAGTAGTTCGGCGTGGCGGACTTCACCCAGCCTTCCGAAATCGCCCGCGAAGCCTTCCGCCGCCTGGCGCTGCGCCGCACGCCGCCGACCCCGGACAACTATCGCATGCTGTACGACGAGATTGCGGGCACCGCAACCGTCGAACCGTTTCCCGACAAGGCGCTGAAGAACCTGGTGGCCGCCCTGCCGCGAGCCACCGCCGAACAGTCGCGCTTCGTGCGCCAGGCCGAGGCAGCCATCGCGGACAAGAACTGGGACGGCTTCCGGGCGGCGCTGGGCGAAGTGCTCGCGCGCATCGGCGCTGAACCGCCGAACTGGTCGGCACTGATGCGCGAGATGCTGAGCCAGATGGAGTCGCGCCATGCGGGCCTGACGCCGGCGAAGAAGCGCGAGGCGCTCGACCACGTGCTGACGGCGTCGGGCTCGCCGGACGTGCTGTACAAGCGCATGCAGTCCCTGCTGCGCACCTGGTCGCGCGCTCCCGGGGCCGCCGACGAGCCGGAACTCGCCGAGGTGCCGGAAGCGGCGGAAGCGACCGAGCCGGCAGCGGTCGCGCCGACCGCCGGCGCAGCGCCCTCGGCGCCCGGCCGGGGCGCGGCAAAATCCGCTGCGCCGCCGATCCTCGAGCTGGTCGCCCAGCTGATCGAGAATGCCGTCGGCTTTCTCCTCATCGACACCCCGGACCTCGCCAAGGAAGCCGCCCAGCTGGCCGGCGACGCGCGCGCGGCGCAGTCCGACGACCAGGTCGCCGCCGTCGCCGCGCACCTGAAGAAGTTCATCTACCGCCTGCAGTTCGTCGCCGAGGACCAGGCCGAGCTGAAGACGGCCCTGCTCCACCTGCTCCAGCTGATCATCGAGAACATCAGCGAACTGGTGGTGGACGACCAGTGGATGACCGGGCAGGTGGCCCTGGTGTCCGGGCTGGTCGGGCAGCCCCTCAACCTGCGCCGGCTGGACGACGTCGAGCGCCGCCTCAAGGACCTGATCTACAAGCAGAGCGCGCTGAAGAAGAGCCTGAACGACGCCAAGGAGCGACTCAAGGAGATGATCGCGACCTTCGTCGACAGGCTCGGCGACTTCACGGCGAGCACCGGCGACTATCACGACAAGATCGCGCGCTGCGCGGAGAAGGTCAGCAAGGCCAACGACATCAACGAACTCTCGGTGGTGCTCGACGAGGTGATGCGCGAAACGCGCGCCATCCAGCTCAACGCCCGCCGCTCGCACGACGAGATGATCGAGATGAAGCAGCGCGTCGAGGATGCCGAGAAGGAAGTGGCGCGCCTGCAGGACGAGCTGTCGCAGGCCAGCGAGATGGTGCGCGTCGACCCGCTCACCGGGGCACTGAACCGCAGGGGCATGGACGAGGCGGTGGAACGCGAAGTCGCCCGCGCCCGCCGGCACAAGGAAAGGCTCTGCCTGGCGCTGCTCGACGTCGACAACTTCAAGAAGCTCAACGATTCCCTCGGCCATACGGCGGGGGACGCCGCGCTCGTCCATCTGGCCGGCGTGACGCGCGACACCATCCGGCCGCAGGACACGCTGGCCCGCTACGGCGGCGAGGAGTTCATCATCGTCCTGCCGGAGACCGGCATGGACGACGGCGTGACCGCCATGGTGCGCGTACAGCGCGAACTGACCCGGCGCTTCTTCCTGCATAACAACGAGAAGGTCCTCATCACCTTCAGCTGCGGCGTCGCCGAGCTCAACGAAACCGAAACACCGGCGGAGGCCATCGCGCGTGCCGATGCCGCGATGTACCTGGCCAAGCGCGCGGGAAAGAACAGGGTCGTCGCAGCATGAGCAGCATCTTCGTCACCGGCGGCGCCGGCTTCATCGGCTCCGCCCTGGTTCGGCTATTGCTGGCCGAAACCGGGCACAGCGTGGTCAACATCGACAAGCTGACCTACGCCGGAAACCTCGAGTCGCTCGACGAGTGCGTCGCCGATCCGCGGCATGTGTTCTCGCGCACCGACATATGCGACCGCGCGGCGCTCGACGCCCTGTTCCAGCAGCACCGCCCGGTCGGCGTCATCCACCTGGCCGCCGAGTCGCACGTCGACCGCTCCATCCACGCCGCCGGGGATTTCGTCCAGACCAATGTCCTCGGCACCTTCGTCCTGCTGGAAGCGGCGCGCGCCTACTGGAACGGCCTGCCGGCCGCCGAACGCGCGTCCTTCCGCTTCCATCACGTGTCGACCGACGAGGTGTTCGGCAGCCTCGGGGCGACCGGCGCTTTCGTGGAAACCACGGCGTACGACCCGCGCTCCCCCTATTCCGCGTCGAAGGCGTCGTCGGATCACCTCGTCCGCGCCTGGCACCACACCTACGGCCTGCCGACCCTGGTGACGAACTGCTCGAACAACTACGGCCCCAGGCAGTTCCCTGAAAAGCTGATTCCACTGATGATCCTCAATGCGCTGGCGGGCAAGGCGCTGCCGATCTACGGCAAAGGGGACAACGTGCGCGATTGGCTCTACGTCGACGACCATGCGCGGGCCCTGCAGCTGGTGTTCGAGCGCGGCCAGCCGGGCGCCACGTATTGCATCGGCGGCAACTCGGAGCGCCGGAACATCGAGGTGGTCGATGCGCTGTGCGCGATCCTCGACCGGCTCAGGCCGAGGACCGAGGGGAACGGCTACGGCAGCCTGAAGACTTTCGTCGCCGATCGTCCGGGCCACGACCTGCGCTACGCCATCGACGCGTCGAAGATCCAGCGCGAACTGGGATGGCGCCCGCTGGAGAATTTCGAGTCCGGACTGGAGAAGACCGTGCAGTGGTATCTGACGCACCAGAATTGGGTGGCCCACGTGCAGAGCGGCGAATACCGGAACTGGCTCGAGCAGAACTACAAGGACCGGACATGACCGAACGCAAAGGCATCATCCTCGCCGGCGGCGCCGGCACCCGGCTGCATCCGGCCACCCTGGCGGTGTCCAAGCAACTGCTGCCGGTCTACGACAAGCCGATGATCTACTATCCGCTGGCCACGCTGATGCTGGCCGGGGTGCGCGACATCCTGCTGATCTCCACGCCCCAGGACACGCCGCGCTTCGAGCAGTTGCTCGGCGACGGCAGCCAATGGGGATTGAACATCGGCTATGCCGTGCAGCCATCGCCCGACGGGCTGGCCCAGGCTTTCATCATCGGCCGCCAGCACGTCGGCTCCGCGTCTTCGGCGCTGGTGCTCGGGGACAACATCTTCTACGGCCACGAACTCGCGGGCCAGCTGCAAGCCGTCAATCAGCGGCGCGACGGCGCCACGGTGTTCGCCTACCCGGTGCAGGACCCGGAACGCTACGGCGTCGTCGAGTTCGACGCACAGCGGCGTGCCATCAGCATCGAGGAAAAGCCGCAGCAGCCAAAGTCGCGCTATGCCGTCACAGGCCTTTATTTCTATGACAACAGCGTGCTCGACATCGCCGCCGCGCTGAAGCCGTCGCCGCGCGGCGAACTGGAGATCACGGACGTCAACCGCCACTACCTCGAAGCCGGCAACCTGCACGTGGAAATAATGGGACGCGGCATGGCATGGCTCGATACCGGAACCCACGACTCGCTGCTCGAAGCCAGCCAGTTCATCGGCACGCTCGAGAAGCGGCAGGGGCTCAAGGTGGCCTGCCCCGAGGAAATCGCTTGGCGCCAGGGCTGGATCTCCGACGCAGCGCTCGAAAAGCTCGCCCAGCCGCTGATCAAGAACGGCTATGGCCGCTACCTGGAAGGGCTGCTGCGCGAGCGGGTCTACTGATGCGGGTCGTACGCTGCGAGATTCCGGACGTCTGGATCATCGAACCGAAGGTCTACGGCGACGCCCGCGGCTTCTTCTTCGAAAGCTGGAACCGGCGCGGCTTGGCGAACCTCGGCCTCGACGTCGAGTTCGTCCAGGACAACCACTCGCGTTCCGAGAAGAACGTGCTGCGCGGACTCCACTATCAGATCCAGCATCCCCAGGGCAAGCTGGTGCGCGTGATCGCCGGCGAGGTCTTCGACGTGGCGGTCGACATGAGGCGCAGTTCGCCCACCTTCGGCAAATGGGTCGGCTTTTCCCTGTCCGCCGAGAACAAGCGCATGGCATGGATTCCGCCGGGCTTCGCGCATGGCTTCTGCGTCGTATCGGACTTTGCCGAATTCCTCTACAAGACGACCGACTATTGGTCGCCGGAGCACGAGCGAAGCGTGGCCTGGAACGATCCCGACCTGGCGATTTCCTGGCCGCTCTCGGCGCCGCCGATCCTGGCCGCCAAGGATGCCGCCGGGGTTCCGTTCGCCGGCGCACAGGCCTATCCGTGAAGAAGATCCTGCTCACCGGCCGGAACGGCCAGGTCGGCTGGGAGCTGGAGCGCGCCCTGGCCCCGCTGGGGCAAGTGGTCGCCTTCGACCACGCGGCGCTCGATCTGTCCCAGCCCGGCCGGATCGCGGCTGCCGTCCGCGATGTCCGGCCCGACGTCGTCGTCAATGCGGCCGCCTATACGGCGGTCGACAAGGCCGAATCCGACCTGGCGGCGGCGACGGCGATCAACGGCGAAGCTCCCGGCATCCTTGCCGAGGAGGCGAAGCGCGTCGGCGCGCTCCTGATCCACTATTCAACCGATTACGTCTTCGACGGCAGCAAGTCCGGCCCCTACGCGGAAGAAGACGAGCCCAACCCGTTGAACGCCTACGGCCGCAGCAAGCTGGCCGGGGAACGCGCCATCCAGGCCGTCGGCGGGCATCACCTGATCCTGCGCACCACCTGGATCTACGGAATGCGCGGGCACAATTTCCTGCGCACGATCCTGCGGCTCGCCTCGGAACGCGACGAGCTGCGCATCGTCGACGACCAGATCGGCGCGCCCACCTGGAGCCGCCTGGTCGCCGAAGCGACCGGCCTCGTCCTGACCCAGGCAAGCCCCCCCGAGGGGCTGTTTCACTTGACCTGCCGGGGCGAGGTTTCCTGGTGCGGCTTCGCCGAGAAGGTGCTCGAATACACGCGGAAGGACCGTCAGCGCGAGCCGCGCCTCACCGCCATCCGCACCCAGGACTACCCGTTGCCCGCCGCAAGGCCGGCCAACTCGTGCCTGGATTGCTCCCGCTTCTCGCGCCAAACGGGTCTGGTGCTGCCGAGCTGGGACGAAGCGCTGCGTCTTTGCCTGGGCTGCTAGCCCCTTCCCGCAAGACCCAGCGATTCGGCGGACCGCTTCAAGCGTCCGATTGTGGCGGGAATACCGGCTCTCTTCCTTTAACCGGCCAGGTCCAATGGGCATAAGATGCCCGTTTGCCGCCAGACTTCGCCCCAGGAACAAGCGCTTCCATCGACCGTCCCCTTCCCTGCGAGCATCCCATGGAATCTTCGATCTACCTGAACGTCGGTGGCACGGAAATACGGTCGCCCGGCCTGGTCAACATCGCGTGCGAGCCCGGCGTCAGCCCGCCGTTCGATGCATCGCGCGGCTTCGATTATGCCGACGGCACCGTCGGCGGCATCTACTGCGGCGGCTTCCTCGATCGACTGGCCCAGCCGGAGGTGATCGCCTTCCTCCGCGAGAGCCGCCGCGTCCTGAAGCCCGGCGGACGCATTCGCATCGCCACCACCGACCTGAATGGCCTGATCGAGGCGTACGCCGGCGAAGGCTGGCGCAGTTCGCCGCTCAAGAAGCATGGCCACGAATGGATACAGAGCCCGGCCGAATACTTGAACCTGCGCTTTCGCGAGGCCGGCGGCACCTGGCTGATGGACCGCGGGGAGTTGTCGCGGCTGGCCAGGCTTGCCGGCCTCGAAGTTTCCGAGCAGGAGGCCAGCGGCGCGAGTGCGGACGAGCGCCTGCGGGATATCGAACGCTCGGGAAAGGCTGCGAGCGAGGAACCGCAACTGGTCATGGAGTTCTTCAAGCGCGAAGACCGGGTCGCTGAGGCGCCCCTGGTTTCCATCGTCGTTCCCGCCTATCGCGCGACCTACCTCGACGCCTGCCTGGAAAGCGCGCTCGCACAGACCTACGCGAACACCGAGATACTGGTGCTCGACGACAGCCCGGGAGGCGACATCGAGCGGCTGGTCCAGAAGTTCTCGAAGCGGGATCCGCGCGTCTCCTATCATCGCAACAAGCCTGCGCTCGGCGAAGCTGCCAGCCTCGGCAAGGGCATCGGCCTCGCCAAGGGCGACTTCATCAAGCCGCTCTACGACGACGACGTTCTGTTGCCCACCGCCGTCGATCAGTTGTTGACCGCTGTGCGCGCCTGGCCGGACGCGCGCCTGGCGACGGGAAGGCGCCAGCCGGTCGATGCCGGCGGACGCGTCCTGGCGGCAGACATCGGCTCGCCCCTTGCGCCATTGCCATGCCGGATGCGGGGCACCGAGGTGATCGGCCGCGTGCTTTCCAGCGGCATGAACAACATCGGGGAGCCGACCTGCATGATGTTCCGGCGCGCCGATGCGCTGGCCATCGAAGAACCGACGGTGATGACGCTGTTCGGCCGCTTCGCCTTCGGCGCCGGCGACATCACCCTCGCCCTGCACCTCCTGTCGAAAGGCGATCTCGCCTACGTGGCACAGCCCGTCGCCCAGGTGCGCCTGCATCCGGGACAGACGCAGAAACAGCCCGGCTTCCGCGAGCCGGCCCTGCAGACCTGGGATTACCTGAGAACGCAGGCGGCGCGGCTCGGCTTCCCGCTGCAGCAAGGCCCGAGCATGCCGTCCGGGCCGGTCGACGAGGATGGCAAGCCCTGGGACGAGGCCGCTTACCTGCGCAGCCGGCCGGACGTCGCCGCGGCTGTAGCGCAAGGCCGGTTCCAATCGGGCCACCAGCACTACATGCTCTACGGCAAGAACGAAATGCAGGCGCAGCAGGTGGCCGAGGCGGAGCGTGCGGCCCAGGCGAGGCAGTCCGAGGCTTCAGCCGCCGCCGAGCAGCAGATGGCGCGCTACCGGACGGCCGAGCAACTGCTCTCCTCCGGACGGGCGCAGGAAGCCGTCAACCTCCTTCAGGCGCTGGTGAACGAGGGAAGCCGCCTCTGGATGCCGTACAACGACCTGGGAATCCTCGCCTTCCAGAAGGGCGACCGGCGGACAGCCAAGGACTTCCTGGCTGCCGCCATCGAACGCGAGACGGAACCGGGAATGCCGCGGGTGAACCTCGCCAAGATCGAGGCGGCCGACGGCAATTTCGAGGCCGCGCTGCGGGCGCTGGAACCGCTGGCGAAGCAAGCCGCCCCCGATCCGGCGGTGACCATCCTGATCCGGGAGATCGAGGCGCTGAAAAAGCAGGGAGCGCATTAGCATGGAAGAAATCGCAAAACTCGTCGCCTTCTATCGTTTCCAGCAGCCGGCTTCCGCGAGCGCGGATTGGCAGCGCGTGTCGGCGGCACAGCCGGCCTTCGCCGGCCACCAGCAGCCGCGGCTCCCCGCCGATCCGGCCTACTCCAGTCCCGGCTCGCTCCAGTTCCGGCAGCAGGAAGCGCTGCTTGCCCGGAGTCACGGAATCTTCGGCTTCTGCTACTTCTATCCGGTCGACCGCAGCACCGGGCACGGGCCGGATCCCTTGGCCGAGGATCTCGGCGCCCGGATGCCGGACTTCCCGTTCTGTCTCTGCCTGGAGTTCGATTTCTCGGATCAGACGCAGCGAACGGACAACGACGACCTGCTGCTGATGCGGCAGATTGCGGCCTACCTCCGCGACCCGCGCCAGATCAAGCTTCAGGGCCGGCCGATGCTGCTCGTCTCGCAGCCCGACCGTTTCCCGGACATGGAACGCACGGTCAAGCTGTGGCGGACCGAGCTGCGCCAGCAAGGCGTCGAGCCCTTCCTCGTCGGGCTCGACTTCACCGGCAGCCTGGCTCCGCAATTGCTCGGCCTGGACGCCAGCTGCGATTTCCCGCCGTACGGCATCGAACTTCCCGACGACCGCGATGCGGTTTCGCTGCTGCGGCCGTTCGGCGGGCGGGTCTTCGACTACGAGAAGCTGGTGCACCTGGCGCTCAGGAAGCCCAATCGGCTGCACGCCGCCTTCGGCGGCATCGTCCCCGGCTGGGACGACACGCCGCTGCTCGGCGACGAGGCGCGAATCTACGCGAACGGCTCCCCCGAGAAATACAACTATTGGCTGTCCGAGCTCGTCGAAGACGCCACGCGGCGGCTCGTGCCCGACAATCGTTTCGTCTTCGTCAACTCGTGGAACGACTGGCTGCATGGCGCCTGCCTGGTTCCCGACCGGACGCTCGGCGCCGCCTACCTCGAAGCGACGAAAGCAGCCCTGCAAGGCGAGCGCTGGGGACGCGGCGACTTCCTCGAGAAGCACCGGTACGCGGAATGGGTCACGCAGAGATACATCACGCCGGGGCAACGGCAGCAGTTCGAGCAACGCATCGAAACCGCGTGGCCGAAGCGCTACGAGTTCCATATCGCGGTCGTGCATGAGGCCGGGGTGCCCGAGAGCGAACTGCTGCGTTCGCTGAAGTCGCTCGGCAGCCAGTTCTATCCGCAGGTGAAGCTGTCCGTGGTGGCAACCGTGCCGCCGCCCGCCGCGATGAAGGACGCGGTTGGCCAGTACTGGGACATCGTGGCTCCATCCGAACTCGTCGCCACGGCGAACGCCTGCCTGACGAATTCATCGGCCGACTGGGTCGGGATGATTCGTTCGGGCGACACGGTGTCCGACTACGCCTTCCTGTCCATCGGCGAGGCGATTCATTCGCACCGCGACTGGCAGGTGCTGTACACCGACGACGACGAGCAGGATGCGCTGGGCAATTGCCTCAACCATCGCTTCAAGCCGGATTTCAATCTCGATTTCGCCCGCAGCTGCCCGCGCGACCTGGGCGACGTCGTCCTGGTCTCGCGCCAGATGTTCTCGCGGCTCGGCGGGTTCGATTCCCAGGCGGGCAGCCTGGCGGCCCAGGATCTCGTCTTTCGCGTGCTGGATGCGGAGGGCATCGGCGCCATCGGACATGTGCCCGACGTCCTGATCCATCTGCGCCGCAGGACGGCGTCGGCCGACGTGCTGCAGGAATCCCGCCTGGCCGGCTACCGGCTCCTGCAGCAGCACCTGGAACGCAGGGGAGTCGCGGCGGCCATCGAGGACGGCCTGGTGGCGGAAAGCTACCGCATCCGCTACCAGCACCCGGCCTGCCCGCTGGTCTCCATCATCATCCCGACGAAGGACAAGGTGGCGGTGCTCCAGCGCTGCATCGAGTCGCTGCTGGAGAAGACGCGCTATCCCGCCTACGAGGTCCTCATCGTGGACAACGGCAGCGTGACGCCGGAAGCGCGGGCCTACCTCGACGGCATCCGCGGCATGGGGATCGAGAAGCTGAAGGTCCTCGAGTATCCGCAGGAATTCAACTATTCGGCCATGAACAACCTGGCCGCGCGCGAAGCGGCCGGCGAGTACCTGCTTCTGCTCAACAACGATACCGCCATCGTGGACGGCGGCTGGCTCGACGCCATGATGAACCACGCCCTGCGGCCGGAGGTCGGCGTCGTCGGCGCCCGGCTCTCCTATCCGAACGGCCGGGTCCAGCACGCGGGCGTCGTTCTCGGCGTCAAGGGACCGGCCGAGCATCCGTTCATCGGCAACCTGCTCGACGATCCCGGCTACATGGGCCGGGCGCTGGTCGACCAGGACTACTCGGCGGTGACCGGCGCCTGCCTGCTGGTGCGGAAGTCGTTGTTCGACCAGGTGGGCGGGCTCGACGATGTCGCGCTGAAGGTCTCCTACAGCGACATCGACCTCTGCCTCAAGATCCGGGAACTCGGCTACAACGTCGTCTGGACGCCTTACGCAATCCTGCTCCACGAAGGTTCCGCGAGCCAGAACAGCAACGTCGAGACAAAGAAGAAGGAAGACAAGCTGCGCCGCTTCGCGGCGGAGCAGGACGAGATGTATCGGCGCTGGCCGGATGTCATCGCCAGGGACCCGGCCTACAACCAG
>DASVZD010000171.1:0-6464 GCA_036391815.1 Rhodocyclaceae bacterium | reverse complement strand
GCCCTGGCGCAACCGTTCGAGCGCGCCGGCGCCATTGGTGGCCTCGGCCACGACTTCGATGTCGCCGACCAGGGCGAACAACTGCTTGAGGCCGCCGCGCATGATGGCGTGATCATCGGCGATCATCAGTCGGATCATGGTGCCTCCCGGGTGGCGTACAGGGGAATTGTAGCCGTCACGATGGTGCCCTCGCCGGGCCGGCTGTCGACGAGGACTTCTCCGCCGAGCATCAGCGCGCGTTCGCGCATGCCCATCAGCCCGAACGTCTTGCCCGATGCGCCGGCCGCCGCGAAGCCCTGGCCGGCGTCCTGGATGCGCGCGACGGCGCAGCCGTCCTCCACCGACAGCCGCACCGACGCCCACGGCGTCTTGGCGTGGCGCGCCACATTGGTCAGTGATTCCTGGGCGATGCGGAACAGCGCCATGGCCCGCTCCTCGTCCATGCCCGGCCAATCGGCCGGCACCGCGAGTTCGCAGGCGATGCCGCTGCGCTCCTGGAACTGTGCGACCAGCCACTCGAGCGCCGGACCCAGCCCCGAATCCAGTACGGCGGGACGCAGCGCGGCGGCGACGTCGCGCACCACCTGGATGGTCCGGTCCGACAGGCCGATCAGCTCCTGCACCCGTTCGCCGAGCGCCGGCAGTTCGCGGCCGAACTGGAAGCGCAGCGTCGAGATTCCCATGCGCAGGGCGGTCAGGTGCTGCCCGAGTTCGTCGTGGATTTCGCGGGCGACGCGCTTGCGCTCCTCTTCGCGCACCGTTTCGCGGCGAGTCATCAAGTCCTGCAGCAGCCGGTAGGCTTGCCGGAGTTCGGCCTCGGCGCCCTTGCGCTCGGTGATGTCGTGGCCGAGGCCGATGACGCCGATGATGTTGCCGCGGGCATCCTTGACCGGCGCCTTGATGGTTTCGAGCAGGGCGCGGTGGCCGTCGTCGGCGAAGGTGATCCATTCCTCGTTGGCCGTCGGGCCTCCTGCCGTTTCGGCCGCCCTGTCCTTCTCGCGGAAGAAGGCAGCGAGTTCGGCGTCGACGAAATCGAAGTCCGTCTTGCCTACGATGGCGGCCTCCGCGGCGCCGAAGAAGCGTTCGAACAGCGGATTGCAGGCGAGATAGCGGCCTTCCGCGTCCTTCATCCAGGCCAGATCCGGCAAGGCGTTGAAGAATGCCCGCAAGGTGGCCCGCTCCTTGTCGATGCTGGCTTCCATCCGCTTGCGTTCGGTGATGTCGCGCGCGAGCATCAGGGCGCCGATGATGGCGCCCTGGGGATCGCGCTCGGCGCAGAAGCGCACGTTGTAGATCCGCTCGCCGCGGTGCACCGCATCGCGCACGGCGACTTCGATCTCGTGCGGCTCGCCGCCGGCGACGGTCTCGCGCAGCGCCCGGTCATAGGCGTCGACGTCGATCACCACGGCGGTTTCAGCAGCCGTCTCTCCCAGCATGGCGTCGCCGTCGATTCCCAGCAGCTTCCGCATCGCGTCGTTGACGTAGAGCTTGCGCCCATCCGCGCCGTAGCGAATGATGACGTCGGGCAGGTTGTCCGCCAGCGTGCGGAAGCGCTGCTCGCTTTCCTTGAGCTCGTGGACGTCGCGGCAGACCGCCAGCACGCTGGCGACCTTGCCGTCCGCGCCGAGCTCGGGCACCACCCGCATATGGCCCCAGCGCGCTTCGCCGTCCTGGTTGCGGAACTGCACTTCGGCCGCCGAGGGCATGCCCGTTTCCAGGACATGCCGCAGCTGGGCGGCATAACCCGGAATGTCGACCAGCGGGCTGTGCGCGTCGGGCGCGACGCCGAGCTGGGAGTGGCCCACCATCTTCTTGATCGCCGGATTCAGATACATGCGCCGGCAGCCGCGGTCGTAGCGGGCGATGTAGTCGGGCGAGTTCTCGGCCAGCGCGCGGAACGCCTGCTCGCTGGCGAACAGTTGCGCGGTGCGCTCTTCCACCTGCTGCTCGAGGCTGTCGCGATAGCGCTGGAGTTCCGCGTTCTGCGCTTCCAGTTGCCGCTGCATGGTGCGCAGCGTGAGCTGGGTGCCGACGCGCGCCAGCGCTTCGTCCAGATGGAAGGGCTTGGTGATGTAGTCGCTGCCGCCCGCGGTGAATCCGATGATCTTGTCCGCGGTGTCGGACAGCGCGGTCATGAAGATGACCGGGATGTCCCGGGTTTCCGGGTCTGCCTTGAGCCGCCGGCATACCTCGAAGCCGTCGATGCCGGGCATCATGACGTCGAGCAGGATGACGTCGGGCTTCACGATGGAGGCGCGCAGCAGGCCCTCCTGGCCGTCCTGGGCGACGACGACCCGATGCCCGTAGTGTTCGAGCGAGTCCACCATCACGCCCAGGTTGGCGGGGATGTCGTCGACGATCAGGATGGTCCCGGCGTTCCGGTGCAGTCGTTTCATGCGGCGCGGTTCCCTTCGAGATGCGCGTTCACCAGTTCCAGGATGGCCCGGGACTGGTAGCCGCTGGCCAGCTCGCGCAGCCGGCGGGCGAACGGATGGTAGCGCGTATCGAGCTGCAGCAGGACGTCGGCATGGCCGAGGATGTCGCGCATGTTGCCCTGCAGGGCGAGGTGGTGCAGGGTCTCCATGTGTTCGAGCGGCGGCGGCACGAGCGCTCGGTCGGGGGCGGGGAAGGGGGATGCCGCGGCCGGATCGCGATGGATCCAGCGCAGCTGGAGCAGGCTGCCGATCCTGTCGAGCAGCGCGTCCATCCGGAGCGGCTTTGCCAGAACCTCGTTGGCGCCCATCAGGAAGCTGTCCTCGCGCTCGGCTGCGGATGCGCTGGCCGAGATGGCGATGATCGGAATCCCTTCGACGCCGGGAATCTGGCGCAGCTTTCGCATCGTCTCGAAGCCGTCCATCCTGGGCATGCGGGTGTCGAGCAGGATGAGGTCCGGCAGCGTCGCCGCCGCGGCATGCAGCGCCTCCAATCCATCGCCGGCCTGGACCACGTCGAAGCCGAGCGGTTCCAGCATGTCGGCGATCAGCTGGCGGTTGTCGGGCAGGTCGTCGGCGGCGAGGATGCGCCTGCGCGGGCCCTCGTAGCCAGAGACGATGCGCCGGGCCGCAGGCATCTCGACGGGGGCCGCGGCGTCCGGCATGTCGAGCTCGAACCAGAAGACGCTGCCCTTGCCGGGCTCGCTGCTGACGAAGATTTCGCCGCCCAGGCGGCTGACGAACTGGCGGCTGATGGACAGCCCGAGGCCGGCGCCTTCAGCATCCTGGCGGTTGCCGTCGGCTCGTTCGAATGGCGCGAAGATGCGCTTGAGATGGTCGGACGCGATGCCGATGCCGCTGTCCTCGACGGCGAAGCGCAGGCGTCCGTTCGGCTCGCGGGCGACGCGCAGCGAGACGCGGCCGCGGTCCGTGAACTTGATCGCGTTGGCCAGCAGGTTGAGCAGAACCTGCCGCAGCAGCCGTTCGTCGACGTCGACGGCTTCCGGAAGGTCGGCCGCCAGCTCGCAGGTGAACAGCAGGCCCTTCTGTTCGGCACGGACGCCGACCATCTCGGTGATGCCGGCCAGGAAGGCTTGCAGCGGCACCCGGCTGGGCTGGACTTCCAGCTTGCCGGCCTCGATCTTCGCCATGTCGAGGATGTCGTTGACCAGCGCCAGGAGTTGTTCCCCGCAGCGATGGATGACCGCCAGACCTGTCACCTGGCGCTCATCGAGGCCGCCGGCGTTGGCGAGCAGTTGGGCATAGCCGAGGATGCCGTTGAGGGGCGTGCGCAGTTCATGGCTCATCTGGGCCAGGAAGTCGCTGCGCAGCTTGGCCAGGCGCTCGGCCTCCGCCAGGGCGGCGTTGCGCGCTTCGTCGGCGGCCTTGCGTTCGCTGATGTCGCGCGCGACGCCCACGGTGCCGAGCAGGGTGCCGTCCTCGTCGGCGACTGGCGCCTTGTAGACCTCCATCCAGCGCGATCTGCTGCCGTCGGGAAGGAGTTCCTCGGTGGTCCTGCGCTGGCCCGACAGCATCACGGCGGCATCGTCGGCGCGCTGGCTCTCGGCCAGGGCCCGGGGCGCGATGTCGAAATCGGATTTGCCCGCCATCTCGTCGGCGCTTATCCCGCGTGCCGCGGCATGCGCCTGGTTGGTCACCAGGTAGCGGCTTTGCGTGTCCTTGAACCAGGCCCACATCGGCAGCATGTCGATCAGGGTGCGCAGGTAGCGCGCCTGCTGCCGAAGTTCCGCGGTGCGGGCCTGGACGCGCTGTTCCAGTCCGACGTTCAGCGCCTGGATCTCCTGCTGGGAATCGCGCAGGCGGGCGTTGGCGGCTTCGAGTAGACGGCGTTTGCGGCGCAGTTGCAACAGGAAATACGAGACGGCGGCCAGCAGGACCATGCTGGCGGCAAGACCGATCCAGAGGGAAACCTGCTCGGCGGCCTGTTGTTCGCTGCGGCGTTCGAGCTCCTCGATCTCGCGCTGCTTGGCTTCGGTGCGATAGCGCTGGGCGAGGTCGGTGAGGCGGGTGCCGGCGCGTTCCTTGTCGGCCGTGTCGGTCAATTCGCCCGCTTCCGCGGACATGGCGTAGGCGCGCCGGAAGTCGCCCTGCGCCGCGAAGACGGCTGCCAGGCGCCTGGCGCTCCGGGCCTGATAGAAGCGCGTGCCGAGTTCCCGGGCGATGGTGTAGGCGCGCCGGGCATCGCCGGCTGCCTCGGCCAGTTGCCCGGCCGCCTGGCGGTCGCCGCTGCGCGCCATCAGCATCCACCAGAGTCCGGTATTGTTGCCGCTGCGCTCGTAGATCGCGAAGGCTTCGTCGAACAGCGGCGCCGCCTCCGCGGCCCGGCCCTGCTGTTTCAGGTTCCAGGCGAGCGTGTTCAGGGCGTGGCCGATGTAGAAGGGACCCCTGAATGCCCGATAGACGGCGAGCGCCTCGCGTATCAGGGCCTCGCCTTCGCGCAGCTTGCCCTGCGCGGCCAGGCTATTGCCGATGCCCAGGGTCGCGTCGGTCTCGAGGATCGTCGAATGGGCGGCGCGGGCATAGTCGCGCATCTGCTCGTAATGGCCGAGCACCTGGGCCTGATGGTCGGTCTGGGCCAATGCGATGGCCATGCCCTGGTGGGCGTACGCGAGCGCCAGGGCGTTGTTGCTGCGCTGGGCGATATCGAGCGCCTGCAGCGGCATGGTGATCGAAGGGTCGAAGTCGCCGATGCGGCCGTACATGGTGCCGGTGCGAAGCATGGCCTCGGCGACCAGTTCGGGACGATCCATGCCGTCGATCAGCGTCATGGCGTGCGTCGTCACGGCGACCAGCCGGTCGATGCGCCCCAGGTTCACCGAGGCGAGCGCGAGGTTGAGGTCGGCCTCGACCTGGCCGATCCTGTCCTCGTGCTGCCTGGAGATATCGAGGGCGAGTTCGGCATGGCGCGCGGCCTCCTCGCTCATGGCGAGATAGACCTCGATGCGCGATCGGACGTTGAGCACCGCGGCACGATCCGCGGCGGTTGCGCCGCTGGGGAGCGCGGACTCGAGCGCCTTGGCGTCCACGTAAGCGCGGGACGGATCGTTGTCCGCCAGGGCGCGCGTCTGGATGACCCGTGCGCGCCACTCGTCGAGCGGCGCCGCGTGCACGGCCGCCGCCCATGCGAGTGCTGCCAGGAACAGCAGAGACGGGATGCGGATCATGCTCAATAGCGCAGGGATGCCGCGAGGACGATCTGGCGGTCGTTGATCCAGGCGTCGGCCGGCCGGCTTTCGGTGCCATAGTACGAGCGGCGCACGGTGCGGAGGAGGTTGTTGCCTTCGATGGAGACCGTCAGCTTGTCGGTGACGCGGTAGCCGAAGGAGCCGTCGAGCCAGCCGTAGGCGCGCGTGTAGACGGGCACGGCGCCGACGCCCGGATAGTTGCCGACGCTGGAGAGGAACTTGTCGCGCCAGTTCCAGGCGAGCCGCGCGGAGGCCGGGCCGCGCTCGTAGAGCGCGATCAGATTGAGGCTGTTCTTCGACAGGTTCTGCAGCGGCACCGTCTGGTGCAGCGTGCTGTCGAGGGTGGAGCTGTCGACCCGCGTGTAATTGGCCTGCAGGCCGAAGCCGGGCAGCGACTCGTAGAACTGCTGGTAGCCGATCTCGGCGCCCCGGATGTCGGCCGTGTTGGCGTTCTGCGGGCGGCTGACCTGGTAGGTGGCGCCGCCGTAGGCCTCGGGATTGCTCGCGGTGATGAGGAAGCCGTCGACCCTTTTGTTGAAGGCGGTCAGGTGGATCGACGACGACTTGCCGAAGTAGCGTTCGACCGCGAGATCGAGGTTGTCCGAGCGCACGGGGCGCAGGGCGGGGTTGCCGCCGCTGCCGTTCATCTGCACGAGGTTGAGCGTCACGGACGGCGACATCTGGTTGAAGTCCGGCCGCGTCAGCGTCTTCGATGCCGCGCCGCGCAGGTAGAGGCCATCGGCCAGCTCGTAGCGCAGGTTGGCGCTCGGCAGCGTGTCGACGTAGCGGCTGGCGCTGCCGGTCGGCGCAGGGCTGGCGGGCGTGC
>DASVZD010000170.1:0-13427 GCA_036391815.1 Rhodocyclaceae bacterium | reverse complement strand
ACCGAGTGGCGCAGGAAGCCGATGTATTCGGAAACCTTGTGGCCGGGCAGCTGGCCGCCCTCGCCGGGCTTGGCGCCTTGCGCCATCTTGATCTGCAGCTGGTCGGCGTTGGCCAGGTATTCGGCGGTGACGCCGAAGCGGCCCGAGGCCACCTGCTTGATGGCCGAGCGCAGGCTGTCGCCGTCCTCGAGTTCGATGTCGCGCTCGACGCGGCTCTTGCCGATCAGGTCGGACAGCTTCTTGCGGCCATGCACGGGCTTGAAGCGCGTCGGGTCCTCGCCGCCTTCGCCGGTGTTCGACTTGCCGCCGATGCGGTTCATGGCGATGGCCAGCGTCGTGTGCGCCTCGGTGGAGATCGAGCCGAGCGACATGGCGCCGGTGGCGAAGCGCTTGACGATCTCCTTGGCCGGCTCGACTTCCTCGAGCGGCACGGGCGGCGCCGCGGGCCTGAGCGCGAACAGGCCGCGCAGCGTCATCAGGCGCTCGCTCTGGTCGTTGATCAGCTTGGCGTACTCGGCGTAGGTGGAGCCCGAGCCGGAGCGCGTCGCGTGCTGCAGCTTGGCGATGCTGTCGGGCGTCCACATGTGCGCTTCGCCGCGCACGCGGAAGGCGTACTCGCCGCCGCAGTCGAGCGCGTTGGCCAGCACCGGGTCGCGCGAGAATGCCGCCTGGTGGGTACGCACCGCTTCCTCGGCGACTTCATCGAGGCCGATGCCTTCGACTTGCGTCGCCGTGCCCCTGAAGTACTTGGCGACGAAGGCGGAGTTGAGGCCGATCGCCTCGAAGATCTGCGAGCCGCAATACGACTGGTAGGTCGAGATGCCCATCTTGGACATGACCTTGTTGAGGCCCTTGCCGACCGCCTTGATGTAGTTCTTGATGGCCGCCTTGTACTCGGCGCCGACGTGCTGCTTGGTCGTCGCGTAGACGAGCCACGGGCACACCGCTTCGGCGCCATAGCCGGCGAGCAGCGCGAAGTGATGGACTTCGCGGACGGAGCCGGAGTCGACCACCAGGCCGGTGCTGGTGCGCAGGCCCTTCTTCACCAGGTGGTGATGCACGGTCGAGCAGGCCAGCAGCGCGGGAATGGCGACGCGGTCGCGGGCGACGTTGCGATCGGACAGGACGATCAGGTTATAGCCGTCGCCGACCGACTTCTCCGCTGCCTCGGCGAGGCGCTGGAGCGCGGCTTCGCAGCCCGCGGCGCCTTCGGCCACCGGGTAGCTGATGTCGAGCAGCAGCGACTTGAAGCGGCCCTTGGTGAGCCGGTCGATGTCGACCAGGCGCGCCAGGTCTTCGTCGGTCAGCACCGGCTGGGTGAGTTCGAGGCGCGGCGTCAGCGTGTCCTCGTCGTCGGCGATGCCCATGAGGTTGGGCCGCGGGCCGACGAAGGACGTAAGAGACATGACGATCTCCTCGCGGATCGGGTCGATCGGCGGGTTCGTCACTTGCGCGAACAGCTGCTTGAAGTAGAGATACAGCGGTTTGTTCTTGCTCGACAGCACCGGCAGCGCCGTGTCGGTACCCATCGAGCCGATCGCTTCCTCGCCGTTCTTCAGCATCGGATCGAGGATGAACTTGATGTCCTCGTCGGACCAGCCGAATGCCTGCTGCGTGTCGAGCAGCGATTCCTTCATCTTGGCCGGCGCCTTGCCTTCGGGCAGGTCGGTGACGAAGGTGCGCGACTCCTTGATCCACTTGCGATACGGCTCTTCGGTGGCGATCGACTTCTTCAGCTCGGCATCGTCGATGATGCGGCCCTGCTCCAGGTCGATGAGGAACATCTTGCCCGGCTGCAGGCGCCACTTCTTGACGATCTTCTCCTGCGGGAAGTCGAGCACGCCCATCTCGGAGGCCATCAGCACGACGTCGTCCTCGGTGACGAGGTAACGCGCGGGACGCAGGCCGTTGCGGTCCAGCGTCGCGCCGATCTGGCGGCCGTCGGTGAACGCCACGGCCGCGGGGCCGTCCCACGGCTCCATCACCGGCGCGTGGAATTCGTAGAAGGCGCGGCGGTCGTCGTCCATCAGCGGGTTGCCGGCCCAGGCTTCCGGGATCAGCATCATCATGGCGTGGGCCAGCGAGTAGCCGCCCATCACCAGCAGTTCGAGCGCGTTGTCGAACGAGGCCGAGTCGGACTGGCCGTCGACGATCAGCGGCCACAGCTTGTCGAGGTCGGCGCCGAGCTTCTTCGAGGCCATCGCCTTCTGGCGCGCCGCCATCCAGTTGATGTTGCCGCGCAGGGTGTTGATCTCGCCGTTGTGCGCGATCATGCGGAACGGGTGGGCGAGGTCCCAGGTCGGGAAAGTGTTGGTCGAGAAGCGCTGGTGCACCAGGGCGAGCGCGGAAACCACGCGCTCGTCGAGCAGGTCGAGGTAGTACTCGCCGACCTGATGCGCGAGCAGCAGGCCCTTGTAGCCGATAGTGCGGGACGACAGCGTGGGAATGTAGAACTGGCGGCCGTCGGTCAGCTTCAGGCGGCGCACCTCGTGCTCGACGCGCTTGCGGATGACGAACAGCTTGCGCTCGAAGGCGTCGGCGTCCGGCGTGCCGGCGCCCTTGCCGATGAACACCTGGCGGACGACCGGCTCGGCATCGCGGGCAGCCTTGGCCAGGCCGCGGTTGTCGCGCGGCACGTCGCGCCAGCCGAGGAATTCCTGGCCTTCCTCGAAGACGATGCGCGCCACGGCGGATTCGCAGGCGGCGCGGCCGTTGGCGGACTGGGGCAGGAAGACGTTGCCGCACGCGTAGGCGCCGACGGCGGGCAGTTCGATGTTCAGCTTGGCGGCTTCGGCACGCAGGAAAGTGTCGGGCAGCTGGATCAGGATGCCGGCGCCGTCGCCGAGCAGCGGATCGTAGCCGGTGGCGCCGCGGTGCGTCAGATTCTCGAGAATCTGCAGGCCCTGCTTGACGATCGCGTGGCTCTTGCGGTTCTTGATATGCGCGACGAAGCCGACGCCGCAGGCGTCGTGCTCGAAGGTGGGGTCGTAGAGCCCCTGTCGCTGGGGTATATCGAGCTGGTCCATCCTTGTTCCTTCCGGTGCGCCTGCCGCGGCGGTCCCGGGCGGGACACGCGGCCGTCAAAAAAAGCCGGGGCGCGCGCTCATCCCCGGCCTTTAGGAAAATCCTTTGGGCGAACGAGTGAATATACCGAGATTTGCCCTCGAACTCAATACGCTGCAATGCAGCAGAGTCGAACCAAAGCGATAGGCGGCGCGAGATTCACGCCTGTCCGAAGACCCGTCGATGCTCGCTGATGGCGTAGCGATCGGTCATTCCCGCGATATGGTCGGCGATGGCACGGGGGCCTCTCAGTTCCACCGCCGCACGGTACTGGGCCGGCAGCAGGCCGGGGTCCCCCATGTAGGCGGCGAACAGGTCCTCGATGATGACCCGGCCCCGGCTGGTCTCCCGCAGTACCCGCTCGTGGCTGTAGAGCGCCTTTCGCAGGAACAGCTTGAGCGCGAGGTTCTCCTGCATCATGGCGGCGCTGAAGCCGATCAGCGGCGCGGCGTGGCGCACCTCGTCCAGCGTCGCCACGCCGGACGAGGCGATCCGCCTGGCCGATTCGGCCAGCAGGTCCGTTACCAAGGCATCGATCATCCGGCGCACCGTCTCATGGACCAGGCGGCGCCCGCCGAGCGCGGGAAACTCGCCGCGCGTCTCGGCGGCGTGCCGGGCGAACAGGCTCACCTGCTCCAGCTGCTCGAGGGTGATGAGGCCCGAGCGCAGCCCGTCGTCTACGTCATGGTTGTTGTAGGCGATTTCGTCCGCGAGGTTGCAGACCTGGGCCTCGAGGGAGGGGCGCAGGCCGTCCCGGAAGCGCATGCCAACGTCGCCGAGTTCCCGCGCCTTGTCCAGCGGGCAATGCTTGAGGATGCCCTCGCGGGTCTCGAACATCAGGTTGAGGCCGTCGAAGGCGCCGTAGCGTTCCTCGAGCTCGTCGACGATCCGCAGGCTCTGGAGGTTGTGCTCGAAGCCGCCGAGATCCTTCATGCACGCATTGAGCGCTTCCTGGCCGGCGTGGCCGAAGGGCGTATGGCCGAGATCGTGGGCCAGCGCGACGGCCTCGGCGAGGTCGTCATTGAGGCGCAGCGCGCGCGCCACCGAGCGCGCCACCTGGGCGACCTCGATGGAATGCGTCAGCCGCGTACGGAACAGGTCGCCTTCGTGATTGACGAAGACCTGGGTCTTGTACTCGAGCCGGCGAAAGGCCGTGGAATGGACGATGCGATCGCGGTCGCGCTGGAATTCGCCGCGCGCCTTCGGCGGCGGCTCGGGATGCCGGCGTCCGCGCGAATTGCGATCGCCGACCGCATGGGGCGCCAAGTCAGGCACAGCTGGCGTCGATGGCGGCGCGGATGTCCTCGGGCGATGCGTCGCCGTAAGTGACGGCCGCGCCGATCCGCCGCAGCAGCACGAGACGCAGCTTGCCGGCGAGAACCTTCTTGTCGTGGGCCATCAGTTCCATATAGCGGTCCGCGCCGACCGCGGGGCCGGCCACGGGCAGGCCGGCGGCCGCCAGCACGTCCCGCACGCGCGACACGTCCGCCGCCGTCAGCCAGCCTAGGCGCCGCGACAGTTCGGCCGCCATGACGGTGCCCGCGGCAACCGCTTCGCCGTGCAGCCACTTGCCGTAACCGATGCCGGTCTCGATGGCATGGCCGAAGGTATGGCCGAGATTGAGCAGCGCGCGCCCGTTGTCCTTCGCGGTCTCGCGCTCGTCGCCCGCTACCACTTCGGCCTTGTTGGCACAGGAGCGCTCGATCGCGTAGGACAGGGCCTCGGCGTCGCGCGCGCGCAGCGCGGGCATGTTGCGCTCGATCCACTCGAGGAAGGGCAAGTCGCGGATCAGGCCGTACTTGATGACTTCGGCAAGGCCCGCCGACAGTTCGCGCTCGGGCAGCGTGGCGAGGGTGTCGGTATCGGCGAGCACCAGGCGAGGCTGCCAGAACGCGCCGATCATGTTCTTGCCGCGCGGATGGTTGATGCCGGTCTTGCCGCCGACGGAAGAATCGACCTGCGCCAACAGGGTCGTCGGCACCTGGATGAAGGGCACGCCGCGCTGGTAGGTCGCGGCCGCGAAGCCCGCCAGATCGCCGATGACGCCGCCGCCTAGCGCGACGATCGCCGTGGCGCGATCGCAGTGGTCGGCCATCAACGCGTCGTAGATGCGGTTGAGCGTCTCCGAGTTCTTCTGGCTTTCCCCATCCGGCAGGATCAGCTCCGTGACGCGAACTCCCGCTGCACGCAGGCCGGCGGCGAACTTCTCGAGGTAGAGCGGCGCCACCACTTCGTTGCTGACGACGAAGGCGCGGGGCGTCGGGATGGCTTCCGCGACGAGTTCGGCCCCCGCCAGCAGCCCGGGACCGATCCGTATCGCATAGGCGCGCTCTCCCAGCGCGACGTTCAAGGTTCGCATCTTGCCCTGATCTCCGTTTCTACTTTCGCCACCAGTTGCGGCACCCCGCCCGGGACGGCATCGATGACGATGTCCGCGATCTCCCGGTAAAGCGGATCGCGGATCCCGTACAGTTCCGTCAGTTTCGCCAGCGGATCCGGGACGCGCAGCAGGGGCCGGTTGCGATCGTGGCGGGTACGCTCGTAAAGCAGCCGGGGCGGGGCGTTGAGATAGATGACCAGCCCGCTGTCGGCGAGGACTCCGCGGTTGGCGGGATCCATCACCACGCCGCCGCCGGTGGCGAGCACCAGGTCGTTCTCCTTCGCGAGTTCCGCAATCACCTGCGCCTCGCGCTTGCGGAAGCCGGTTTCGCCTTCGATCTCGAAAATGGTCGGGATGCGGACGCCGGTGCGGCCCTCGATCTCATGGTCGGCATCGAGGAAGCGGCGCCCGAAGCGCTTGGCCAAGTGCCGCCCCACGGTGGTCTTGCCCGCCCCCATCATGCCCACCAGATAGATATTCCCGCATCGCTCCACGGCGGCGATTCTAGCAGCAGAAGCGGCAAGGGCCGGCGCGCCGGCCCTTGCGAACGGGGAGCCTTCCGGCTCAGCGCAGGGTCAGGTTGTCGGCGACGATCTTCGGCGTGATGAAGACCAGCAGCTCGCTCCTGGAGTCCGAGGTGGCCTTGTTGCGGAACAGCAGGCCCAGCACCGGGATATCGCCGAACAGCGGCACCTTGTTGATCTGCTTCGACTCGATCTGCTCGAAGATGCCGCCGATGACCACCGTGCCGCCATTGTCCACCAGGACATCGGTCTTGACGTGCTTGGTGTTGATCGGCACCGCGCCGCCGACTGCGTTCGCATAATCGGGAGCGTCCTTGTTGATGTCCAGCGTCATCATGACGCGGCCATCCGGAGTGATGTTGGGCGTCACCTTGAGGGACATCACCGCCTTCTGGAAGCTGACGTTGGTGGCGCCGGAACTCGAGGCCTGCAGATAGGGCACCTGCACGCCCTGCTCAATCAGGGCTTCCACCTTGTCCGCCGTGAGGATGCGCGGGCTGGTCACCGTCTTGCCGTTGCCGTCGGATTCCAACGCAGTCAGCTCGAGATTGAGGAAACGAGTGGCGCTCTGGTTGAAGAGGATCAGCGAGAGGGCACTGGCTGGCCCACCGATTCCGGTCGTCGAGGCAGGGAGATTGACGAAGGTCGACTGGGCCAAGAAGTCCGGCGTAGTCGACGTTTGACCGGTGTGCGCGCCCGTATCCACCAGGCTGCCGCCGATCCGCGATTGCACTCGGTTGTTGCCGGACGGATTCGCGCCGGAAAGATCGTGATAGCCGAGGCGCGCACCCAAGTTCTTCGCGAAGCTCGCGGATGCCTCGACGATCCGCGCCTCGATCAGCACCTGGCGCGACGGCACGTCGATCTGGGCGAGCAGGCGGCGGATGTCCTCCAGCCGGCTCGGCGTATCGGTAATGAAGAGCTTGTTCGAGCGCTCGTCCATCAGGACGCTGCCGCGCTTGGACAGGATGGACGCCTGCGCAGCGCCCGCCGCGGGGGTTCCCTGGCCAGTGCCGCGGAGGAAGGCCTGCACTTCCTTGGCCTTGTGGTAATTCAGCTGGAAGGTCTCGGTCCGCGTCGGTTCCAGATCGGCGATCTGCTGCTTGGACTCCAGCGACAGCTTCTCCTTGGCAGCCAGCTCGTCGCGCGGCGCGATCCAGATGACGTTGCCCGTCTTGCGCATGTCGAGGCCGCGAGTGTTGAGGATGATGTCGAGCGCCTGGTCCCAGGGCACGTCCTTCAGGCGCAGCGTCAGGGAACCGGTCACCGAGTCGCTCACCACGATGTTCAGGTTGGTGAAGTCGGAGATGACCTGCAGCACCGAGCGAACCTCGACGTTCTGGAAGTTGAGCGAGAGCTTCTCGCCCTGGTAGCCTCCGCGGGTTCCCTGCACCAGCTTGTTGGGATCCTCGGTGATCGGCCGGACCTCGACGACGAACTGGTTGTCGCTCTGGTAGGCGTTGTGCTCCCACAAACCATGCGGCGTGATGACCATGCGCACATTGTCGCCCTGGGTCATGGTGTTCACGGCGGTGACCGGCGTGGCGAAATCGGTGACGTCCAGCCGGCGGCGCAGATTCTCGGGCAATGCGGTCTTGGCGAAATTGACCACCAGGCTGCTGCCCTGCTGCTTGATGTCGATGCCGACGTTCGGATCGGACAGGTCGACGACGATCAGCCCCTCGCCGTCCTTGCCGCGTCGGAAGTTTATGTCGCGGATGCTCTGCACCCCCGTGTCCGGCTTGGCTTCGGCAAAGTGCGTCGGGGCCGAACTCGCCTGGGCGACGGTGCCGGCGGGCAGGAAGGTAATGAAGACGGACTTGCCCTCGACGCGGGTCTCGAAAGGAAGATTGCGGCGCAGGTTAACCACCAGGCGGGTGCGATCCGCCACCTGCACGACGTTGAGGCTCTGCAGGTCGCCTTCGTTGACCTGCTGGGACGTCCGTCCGAGCCCGTTTGCCGTGGCGGGGAAGTCGAAGGCCACGCGGGCGGGATTGGCGATGCTGAAACTGGCCGGCGCAGCGCTGGGCGCCTGCTTCAGGGTCAGCTTCAGCACCGTGCTGTCGCCTTGCTGGCTGACCTGGATGTTGTCGATGCTGTTCGACGGGGCGGGGGCTTCCTCGGCGACTGCGGGTTGCATCAGGGCGGCGCCGCCGATGCCGATGAAGGCTGCGGCCGCGAGCAATCGTTTCATGACGGAAAGGGTGTTCTTCATTTCGTTTCCCCCTGGACCTGCATCTCGATGACGGATTCGCGTTCAACCCAGTCGCCGGAAGGGTCCTGCACGAGTTCTTTTAGGACCAGCTTTCCTTCGTCCAAGGCGGGCGAAGTCTGGATATCGGTGATCATGCCGTAGTCCTGCCCCATGTGGTTGCCGATCTTCACGCGGTAAATGCGCTTGTCGGCGGTGACCACGGCATACAGCAGCTTGGCGTCGCGGATCAGTCCGACGAACTTGATCGCGTCGAGCGGATAGCGTTCCAGTTCCTCCTTGCGCCGATCGAAGTCCGGCTTGATCCCGCCGCCGCCGCCGGCCTTCCTGGCCGGATCGATCTTGGAGGAGCGGAACGGATCGGGCAGGTCGCCGGGCTCGTAGGAGACCACCGGGAAGGGCTTCACCTCCGGCAGGGGAGGCACGTGGCCGCGCAGGTCCTTGGTGGCCTCCCGCATCCACGCCTTGATGTCCGAATGCTCCTCGCTGCCGCAGCCCGCCAGAAGCAGCGCCGGCAACAGCACGGCCAGCCAGCCCGCCTTCATTTCTTGACTCCCGGCTTGGCCGCCTTCTTCTGCTTCGCGATCTCGGCTTCGTCGAGATAGCGGAAGGTCTTGGCCGTCGTCGACATCATCAGAGTCCCTTTCTGCGCGGGCGACTCAACGACTTCGATGTCGTTCAGCGTCACGATGCGCGGCATCTTCGCGATATCTCCCGCGAATCCGCCGAGATCATGGTACGAGCCCGTCAGCTTTATGGTGATCGGCAGCTCCGCGTAGAAGTCCTTCGCCGACTCGGCGCCGGGCTTGAAGAGTTCGAACTGCAGCCCGCGCCCGAGTCCCGCCTGGTTGATGTCCACCAGCAGCGACTCCATCTCGGACTTGTTGGGCAGCTGCTTGAGCAGCACGCCGAACGAGCGGTCCATCTCCGCCAGTTGGCGCCGGTATTCGTCGAGGTTCACGGCCTGTTTCTTCTTGGCCAGCCAGTCGTCCTTGAGCTTGGCCTCCTCCTTCTCCTTCTGGTCCAGCTCCTCGAGCTGGACGCGCCAGCCGAACCACCAGGCAGCCAGCAGCAGGAGCAGGAACATCGCGAGCAGGATGACGATGCGGGGAATCAGCGGCCATTGCCCCGGATCCTTGGGATCGAGGGTCTTGAACTCGTCGGCGACCTGCTTGAAGTCGATCGCCGGCATCGCGATCTTCGGCATCTTCGGCAGCGTGGGCGTCTTCATGGCTTCTTCTTCGCCCCCTTGTCGTCCCCGGTGGTCTGGCGCCTGATCTGGAAGTTGAGGTTGAATTCCGACAGCCGGCGGTTATTGACGGTCGCCGCCTTGATTTCAACCAAGTCCGGACGCTCGGTGACCGGAGAGGCCTCCAGGTTGCGCATCAGCGCCGACACGCGGGCGTTCGACTGCGCATACCCGGTCAGGTTGACCTTGCTCCCCGTCTGCTTGATCGACTTCAGGTAAACGCCATCCGGGACTTCGCGCACGAGCTCGTTGAATAGGTGCACCGTCTCGGTCCGGTTGGCCTGCAGCGACTCGATGATCTGCTTGCGCGACAGCAGTGAATCGGTCTGCTCCTTGAGGCGCTGGATTTCCTGGATGTCCTTGTCGAGCAGCGCGATCTCGTTCTTGAGGAACTCGTTCTTGCCGTTCTGGGCGCTGATGTAGCCGTTGATCGCTCCGTACCCGAGGAACCAGATGACGGCCGCCGCGGCGGCGACGACGCCGGCGAGCGCGATGAACTGCTGCCGCCGCGCCTTGCGGCGCTCTTCGCGCCAGGGCAATAGGTTGACGCGGATCACGGATCGAATCTCCGCAAGGCGAGGCCGCAAGCGACCATCAAGGACGGCGCGTCGACTGCCAGCTGCTTGGCCTTGATCTTCGCGGAAGGCGCCATGGCCGCGAACGGGTTGGCCACCAGCGTCGGCACCTGGGTGCGGTCGCCGACGACATCGACGATTCCCGGCAGGATGGCGCAGCCGCCGGTCAGGATGATCTGGTCGACCTTGTTGAACGGCGTCGAGGTGAAGAAGAACTGGAGTGCGCGCGAGGCTTCGAGCGCGAGGTTCTCGAGGAACGGCCGCAATATCTCGGCCTCATAGTTTTCTGGCAGGTTCTGCTTGCGCTTCGCGGTTTCGGCCTCCTCGAAGCTCATGCCGTACGCCCGCATGATCTCCTGGGTCAGCTGGGATCCGCCGAAAGCCTGTTCGCGCTGGTAGACCGGCTGGTCATTCTTCATCATGGTGACGTTCATGACGTTCGAGCCGACGTCGACGACCGCGATGATCTGGTCCTTCCCGGCACCCGGCAGCTGCTTTTCGACGAGCTCGAAGGCCGCCTGCGCCGCATACGACTCGACATCCATCACGAGCGGCTTCATGCTGGCGGCCTCCGCCGCCGCCACGCGGTCCTCCACCTTCTCCTTGCGGGATGCGGCGATGAGAACGTCGACCTCCTCGCCGCCCGAAGCGGCAGGACCGATCACCTGGAAATCGAGGTTGACTTCCTCCAGCGCGAACGGGATGTACTGGTTCGCCTCGGTCTCGACCTGGACCTCCATTTCCTGCTCGCTCAGGTTGGCGGGCAGGATGATCTTCTTGGTGATCACCGCCGCGGTCGGCAGCGCCAGGGCGACATAGCGGGTGGAAGTGCTCATCCGCGCCCAGCACTTCTCGATCGCGTCGGAAGTCGCCTCGAGATTGGCGATATTGCCGTCGACCACCGCATCCTTCGGCAGCGGCTCGATCGCGTAGTGCTCAATCCGATAGCTGCCATTGCCGGCATCGGCCAGTTCCACCATCTTGACGGCGAAGGAACTGATGTCGAGGCCGATCAGCGGGCGGGCTTTCGGATTAAAGACTGACAGGTCAATCTGCAAGCAATTTTCCTTTTAGAACTTGCGGTTAGACACACTACGGATAATTTACTTTAGATGCTAACAGCAACTATATCGGCTGTAAAGCCTAATTATTGAATCCGGTCGCGGCAATCGTCGTTTGGGCACGACAGGCCTTCGCTCCGGCGCGCCCGATATAATGGCCGGCCATTTCAGGATCCGGACTCTCCGTGCCCACCCAATTGCGTTGGTTACTCATCCCGGTCATGCTCGCGGTCGGGCTTGCCCTCATGGCGTTCGCTCTGGCCGGCGTCGTCTTCATCCTCGCATACCCCCAGTTGCCGTCGGTGGAAGTGCTCACCGATTACCGGCCGAAGATCCCCCTGCGCATCTACACCGCCGACAACCGCCTGATCGGCGAATTCGGCGAGGAGCGCCGCGACTTCGTCCGCATCCAGGACGTGCCTGCCGTGATGAAGAACGCCATCCTCGCCGCCGAGGACGAACGCTTCTACCAGCATCCCGGCATCGACACGCTCGGCGTCCTGCGCGCAGCCTATTCCAATTTCCTCGGCGGTGGCAAGCGCCAGGGCGCGTCCACCTTGACGATGCAGGTCGCGCGCAACTTCTTCCTGTCGTCGGAAAAGACGTTCACGCGGAAGATCTACGAGGCCCTGCTGGCCTTCAAGATAGAGCACAAGCTCACCAAGGACGAGATCTTCCAGATCTACATCAACCAGATCTACCTTGGCCAGCGCGCCTACGGCTTCTCGGCGGCCGCACAGATCTACTTCGGCAAGCCGCTGAAGGACATCACGGTGGCCGAGGCAGCCACGCTCGCCGGCTTGCCCAAAGCGCCTTCCGCCTACAATCCCGTCGCCAACCCGAAGCGCGCCAGGCAGCGCCAGATGTACGTGCTCGGCCGCATGCGCGATCTCGGCTTCATTGACGACAAGCAGTATGCCGCGGCGGTGAAGGAACAGCTGCACGTCAAGTACGACATCAACGACTTCGGCGTGCATGCCGACTACGTCGCCGAAATGGCGCGCCAGATCGCCGTCGAGAAGTTCCCCGACGACGTCTATACCAGCGGCCTCAAGGTCTACACCACCATCCAGAGCGCCGACCAGGAAGCCGCCTACGCCAGCCTGCGTCGCGGCGTGATCGATTACGACCACCGGCACGGCTATCGCGGCGCCGAAGCCTACGTCGACATGAGCGACGTAACGAAGGACGACGACGAGGATCTCGAGGACCTGGTGCAGGAATTCGACGACTCCGACGACCTCAAGGCAGCCATCGTCCTGTCCGCCGACACCAAGCAGGTGCGCGCCTACGTGCGCGGCGGCGAGGTGGTCACACTGTCCGGCGACGGCCTCAAGTTCGCCGCGCGCATGCTGGACGACAAGGCGCCGGCCAACAAGCGCCTGCGCCGCGGCGCCGTCATCCGGGTGCAGAAGGGCGAGAAGGAATGGCAGATCGCCCAGCTGCCCGAGGTCGAAGCGGCGTTCGTGGCCGCCAGCCCGATCGACGGCGGCATCCGCGCGCTGGTCGGCGGCTTCGACTTCAACCGCAACAAGTTCAATCACGTGACGCAGGCGTGGCGCCAGCCGGGCTCAAGCTTCAAGCCGTTCATCTACTCGGCGGCGCTCGAGAAGGGCTATTCGCCGGCTTCGGTCATCGAGGACGAGCCGATCACCATTCCGGCGGCGGAGACCGGCAGCCTGGCCTGGGAGCCGCACAACTACGACGGCAAGTACGAAGGCCCGATGTCGATGCGGACCGCGCTGGCGAAGTCGAAGAACATGGTGTCGATCCGCATCCTGCGCTCCATCGGCACCCAGTATGCGCAGGACTACATCACGCGCTTCGGCTACGACGCAGACAAGCATCCGCCCTACCTGACCATGGCGCTCGGCGCCGGCTCGGTGACGCCGTGGCAGCACCTCGCCGCGTACTCGGTGTTCGCCAACGGCGGCTACAAGATCGAGCCCTATATCGTGAAGCAGATCGTCGACGGCAAGGGCAAGGTGCTGGCCGCCACCGATCCCGCCGTGGCAGGCGACGAATCGCTGCGCGTCATCGATCCGCGCAACGCCTACCTGATGGACAGCATGCTGCACGACGTCGCCCGCCGCGGTACCGGCGCACGCGCCGACGCCGTCCTCAAGCGGTACGACCTGGCCGGCAAGACCGGGACCACCAACGATTACGTCGACGCCTGGTTCTGCGGCTACCAGCCGACCATCGTCGGCATCGCCTGGATCGGCTTCGATCAGCCGAAGAAGCTCGGCAACGGCGAAACCGGCGGCAGCGCCGCGCTGCCGATCTGGATCGGCTTCATGGAGAAGGCGCTCAAGGGCGTTCCCGAAAGCTACATGGACATGCCGTCCGGCATGGTCACCACC
>DASVZD010000169.1:0-5488 GCA_036391815.1 Rhodocyclaceae bacterium | reverse complement strand
CCGGCCGCCGTGCGCGCGACGCGCGCCGGCTTCGGCGCGGCGGCCGCCGTCCAGGAGGTGGAGAGGAAGATGCCGCACATCAGCCAGGCGGCCAGGCGTGCGGCGGGCCGGCGGGCGGGGACGGCGCGGTTGCTGGATTCTTCGTTCATGTTGGGTCCTTCCTAGGAGTCCGATGAGAGCCGGGCGTCAGAAGCACTGGACGCTCTTGGTGCCGCCGGCCACCACTTCCACGCAGTCGCGGCCGCCGCGCATCGCGACGGCATGCTGGCGCGCCGGGCGCGCGGCCGGCGCCTTGGCCGGCTCGGCGGCACGCCGCTCGTCGCCCACCAGCAGCTGGCGCTTGGTGACGCCGGCGGTATCGACGGCACGGGCGTCGACCTGGTTGCGCAGCACCAGCGACAGCGAGCCGACGCTGCGCGCCAGGTCGAGCTTCTCGGCTTCGGCCGGCGTGACTTCGAGCGTCACGGCGTTCACCACCTTCGGCTTGGTGTCGTCGCGGTTGGCCTCCTGCGCCACGGCGAGCACCAGGATGTGCTCGAGCACGATTTTGGAGATCTGCCTGTTCTCGTTGCCGCTGCCGTCCTGCTGGGTGCTGACGACGACATCGACGTAGTTGCCGGGCAGCGCGAAGCCGGCCACCCCGACGACGTCGTTGACGCGCACCGTCATGGCGCGGTCGCCCTCCTTGATCACCGCCGACAGGCCGCCCTTGGTACCCACCGGCGCCAGCTTCGACTCGAGGATCGCCTCGCCGCGCAGCACGCTGGTCTTCACCACGCGGTCGGCCAGGTCGTCGGCGTTCTCGAAGCTGCCCTCGGGCACCTGTCCGGCCGGCCATGCCACCAGCTTCACCATCTGCTCGTTGAGGCGACTGCCGAGCTCGATGTCGGTCGCCGCCACCGCGACCTGGCGCGTTGCCGCATTGCCCTTCTGCTGCACCCATGCGGCAGCCATCGCCGCGGCCCCGAGGCCGACGAGCAGCGACAGCACCAGCATGACGGTAGCCCGGATGTTCCTCATGTCACGTCTCCTGTTGGTCTAGCGGTGGGCGCCGCGGCCCGCGGCGCATGGTCTTGCGGTGCGAAATAGTTGTTCCAGGCCCAGTCGAGCAGCTCGGGCGCCATCTGCGGCGGTACGCCGTTGAACACCGCGTAGTCGCGCACCTGGCCGAGCAGGTCGCGCGGCTGGCAGGCCAGCAGCGGACGCCGCTCCGCCTTGTGGCGCCCGAGCAGGTGGGCGAAGCCGGCGGCGTCGAACGGGACATGCAGCGCGCGACAGACCTGCTCGGTGATCGCGCGGTACTCGTCGGTACCGACGGGACCGACGAAGATCTTGTAGCCCAGCCGGCGCAGGAAGGCTTCGTCGCCGAGCTGCGCGGGCGCCATGTTGCTGGAGAACACCACCACCACGTCGAACGGCAGCTCGAACTTCTGGCCCGTGTGCAGGGTGAGGAAATCGGTGCGGCGGTCGAGCGGCACGATCCAGCGGTTCATCAGCGATTGCGCCGGCACGATCTGGCGGCCGAGGTCGTCGATCACGAACAGGCCGTTGTTGGCCTTGAGCTGCTGCGGCGCGTGGTAGAAGCGCGTCTGCGTGTCGAACTCGAGGTCCACCATGGCGAGTGTGAGTTCCGCCCCGCTCATCACCACCGGGCGCCGGCACAGCGCCCAGCGCGCATCGCCGGCCGCCCCGCGGTCGAACGCAGTGCCCGGCGGCGCCGGCAGCGGCCGGTGCACCAGCGGGTCGAACACGCGGATCACCTCGCTGCCCACGGCCAGCGCATGCGGCACGGCGACCGCCCCGGACAGCGCGCCCGCCAGCCGTTCGGCGAGGAAGGTCTTGCCGCTGCCGGACGGGCCGTAGATGAAGATCGGGCGGTTGGAGTTCATGGCGGCGCCGAGCTGCCCGAGCAGGCCGTCGCTCACCACGACGCCCTCGAACACGCGCTGCAGCCGTTCCTGCGAGACGCCCATGCGCGCCACCGACTGGCGCTCCACCTGGGCGACGTAGTCTTGCAGGCCCACCGGCGCAACGCCGACGTACTGGCTGCGCCGCAGGAAGTCGTCGGCGCGCGCGCGGCCGGTCTCGGTGAGGCTGTAGCTGGTGCGCCCGTCGGTATCGCCGCGCCGCGTCACCTCGCACAGCCGCTCGCTGCGCATCAGCCCGAGCAGCGGCGTCAGCACGCCGGGCGGCAGCGCGATCGCCTGCACCAGGTCGGCCAGCCGCAGCTCGCCGTGCAGGAACAGCGTCTTCACCACCAGTTCCAGCAGCAGCGAATAGCTGAGGCCGGTTTCCTCCAGCGTGCGCGGCGCCGCGGGCAATCCCGGCGGGGCGGCATCGGCGAGGCGCAGCGTATGGCTCGTCGTCATGGCGCGGCCCTCAATGCAGCACGCCGAGCTGGCGCAGCACCAGGTAGCCGATGGTGCCGGCGGCGATGGCGATGCCGTAGGGCATGGTGCCGGCCGAGCTGCGCGAGTCGAGCACCGGCGCGTTGCCGCTGCTCACCAGCAGGCCGAGCGCACCCAGGTTGGTCACCGCGCGCCGCAGCTCGCCGCGCGACGCCAGGTAGGCCAGCGACAGCGCGCCGCCGGCGAGGAAGCTCGCCACGACCGCCGCCAGCGCGTCGGGGAAGCCGAGGAAGGCGCCGGTCATCGCCATCAGCTTGACGTCGCCGGCGCCCATGGCGCGCAGCAGGTAGAACGGCAGCAGCGCGAGCAGGCCGCAGCCCAGCCCCGCCGCGGCCATCAGCAAGGCCTCGACGGGCGTGGAGCGGATGGGCGGCACCAGCGCCGCGTATGCCAGGCCGACGAGGGCGCCGCCGAACACCAGCGGATTCGGGATGCGTCCGGTGCCGTAGTCCGACCAGGCCGCCGCGATCAGCAGGGCGATCAGCATGCCGGTGCGCGGATCGGCGAGCAGCATGGAAATCAGCTGGAGGACGGCCGTGAATTCAGAAGTCGGGTCCATGCGATCGCCGTCCTAGCAGCCCGACCCCGGGAAGGCCCGGCAGACCTTGACGTACAGCGCGTCGACGTGGCTGCCGAGATCGGTGACGGTCAGCGCGCAAACCAGCGCGATCAGCGACGCCAGCAGCGCGTATTCGATGGTCGACACGCCGCGTTCGCTGCCGGCCAGCTGCCTCAGCATCGGGATCAGGATGTTCATGCGGTTCTCCATGGGGTTGAAGGAACCGGAGGACGAGCCTCCGGTCCGGATCGGCGGGGTCTTCAGCAGGCGCCGCTCAGGCAGTTCGAGATCCTGGTGAACAGGCCGTTGAGGGTGGTGCCGATGCCGGTGATGGTGACCACGCAGGCCACGGCGATCAGCGCCGCCAGCAGGCCGTACTCGATCATCGTCACGCCCTCGTCCTGCGCGATGAAGTTGCCGACGTTGCGAACCAGTTGATTCATGGTGTTTCTCCTTGCACTCGGTGCGTTGGGGTTGGAAAGTCCCGACTGTTCGGGTTGCATCTACCGAACGCCGCCGCAGCGGCGCTCGATAACCGGGCCGTCCGCGCCGCCGCCTGGCCGGCGCTTCCGGCTTGAGGGAACTCTAGGTCCGCGGCGCCTCGCGCACATCGGACCCTCCTCCCTTTCTTGCCGTGACAAAGCTCCCCCCGCGCGCCGCGACGATGGCGCGCAGCACCGCCTCGCCGGGCGCATCCTTGGGGATCACCGCGACGGCGCCCAGCGCCATCGCCTGCTGGTGCACGCGCTCGTCGCGGATGCCGCTGAACACCAGCACTTCGCCGCGCGAGCGTTCGCGGATCGCGGGTATGAAGCCGAGGCTGCTGCCGCCGGGCAGCTCGAGGTCGAGCAGCGTGACGTGGGGAAGCAGGTCGCAATAGACGAGCGCCTCGTCGGCGCTCCTCACGGCGCCGACCACCGCCATGCGCGGGTATTCGCCCTCGATCAGCTTGCCCAGGCCCCACAGCAGCGCGGGGCTGCCGTCGACCAGCAGGACCCGCGTCGGTCCCTCGTCCGCCTCCATCGTGCACCTCCCTGCGCCGTGCCGGGCGCGGCGCGTCCGGTCAGATCGAACGATAGGGATGCGGCATGGCGCGCGCATCGGCGCGCTGTCCCGACTTGCGGGGGACAAAGCTCCCGGGGTTCAGTGCGCCGGCGCGGCGAGGCCGTTCTCGAGCGCGAACATGACGAGCTCGAGACGGTTCTTGACGTCCAGCTTGCGGTAGATGGTGGTCAGGTGGTTGCGCAGCGTGTGGCCGCTCATGTGGAGCTGCGCGGCGATGACGTCGCCCTTGGCGCCGCGCTGGGCGACGATGGCGGCGACGATCTGGCGTTCCTTCGGCGTCAGCGGCTCGACGCAACGCTGCGGCTCGGCGCGGCGCGGCCGCGTCATGGCGCCGAGCACGCGCGCCATGGCGGCGCGGTCGAGCCAGAGCTCGCCGCGGTGCACGCCCTCGATGGCGCTGACGAGGACGTCCGCCGCCTCCTCCTTGCTGACGATGCCGCGCGCGCCGAGCGCGATCGCGCGATCGAGGCTGTCGCTGTCGCGCGTGCCGGTGAGCACCAGGACCTGGGCCGCGCTGCTTTCCAGCAGCTGCGGCAGGAATTCGAGGCTGCTGCAGCCGCCGAGGTCGAGGTCGAGCAGCACCACGTCGGGCTGCGCCGCGGCGATCCCCGCCAGCGCCTCCTCGCGGCTGCCGGCCTTGCCCGCCACGCGCATGCGCGGCTGCTCGCCGGCGACCAGCTTCTCGAGCCCCCACAGCATGCAGCGATGGTCGTCGACCAGGAACACGCCGATCGGATCGGCGGCCGCCGGCTGCATCGGTTCGCCGCCGCTCATGACGGGATCACGATGCGCACCAGCGCGCCGTCGCCGCGCGGCGCCACCTCGACCAGGCCGCCCAGGCGGCCTGCCCGCTGCACCAGCGAGGCCGGCGTGAAGCTGCGCCATGGCGCACCGCCGCCCTGGTTCACGATGTCGACCACCAGCCTGCCTGCGGCGCCGGAGACGCTCACCGCGACCTGGCGCGCGACGGTATGGCGGCCGATGTTGCTGAGCCCCTCGCCCACCATCTGCACGACCTCGCCGGCCAGCGCCGCGTCGAGCTGCAGCCCGGGCGCCAGCTTGAGTTCCGTCTTGAAGCCGTAGAAGCGCTGGAAGCGCGCGATCTGGCGGCGCAGCCCCTGCTCGAGCGCGCCGGGCGGCGGCGCGGCGCCGCGCAGCACCCGCACATAGCCGCGCAGCTCGGCGATGCTCTCCTGCGTCACCCGGCACAGCTCGTCGACGTCCTGCGCCAGCGGGTTGCCGGGCTCGACCTTGCGGCGCAGCGCTTCCAGCCCGAGCTTGAGCCCCAGGTAGGGCTGGATGGCGCCGTCGTGGAGATCGAGCGAGATGCGGCGGCGCTCGCCGTCGGCGGCGCTGTCGGTCAGCCGGCGCAGGCGCGCCTGCTGCGCGCGCTCGACGCGCGCCGGCAGCAGGATGGCGCCGCCCAGCATGCCGAGCGACAGCATGCCGGGCAGCA
>DASVZD010000168.1:0-6467 GCA_036391815.1 Rhodocyclaceae bacterium | reverse complement strand
TCGTGTGGTTGAAATACGGCATTCGCCCCGAGCAGCAACAACCGCCTTTGCAATCGCATGAGCAAACCGTTCTTCGCCATAGTCCCTGACCACCCTTTCGATTTCACGTTGATCCGCCCGCGCCAGAAAATCCGCCGCGGTTTCCCCCTGCGTCGTGTCCATGCGCATGTCCAGCGGCGCATCGAAACGAAAACTCATGCCCCTCTCGGGCGTATCCAGCTGCGGCGACGAGACGCCGATGTCCAGCAGCACCCCGTGCACCTTCGCGATGCCCAGGCCGTCGAGCACTTCGCCGATCCGCCCGAAGGCCGCATGCACCAGCGTCAATCGCGCATCCGCGACTTTTGCGCCCGCCGCGATCGCCGCCGGATCGCGGTCCAGCGCGATCAGCCGGCCCTTGCCGCCCAGCCGCGCCAGGATCTCCCGGCTGTGGCCGCCGCGCCCGAAGGTCGCGTCGACATAAATTCCATCCTGCTTCACGTTCAGCGCTGCGACCGCCTCCGCCAGCAGCACGCTGACGTGGGCGTGCGCGCTCGTCACAGGGAGATACCTTCAAACCCCGGCGGCGGCTCATTGGCCGACAGCGCATCGAATGCCGCCTCATGCTGGCGCTTCCAGCCGGCATCGGACCAGATCTCGAAGTGGCTGCCCATGCCGACCAGCCAGATCTGCTTTTCCAGCGAGGCGTACTCGCGCAGTTCGGGCGCGATCAGCAGGCGGCCGGCGCCGTCCAGTTCCTCGTCGCGCGCATTCCCCACCAGCACGCGCTTGGCGGCGGCGGAACGGGGATCGAAGCTCGGGGCGGCCAGGATCTTGTCGCGGATCGGCGCCCAGGCCGGTTCCGGGTAGAGCAGCAGGCAGCGGTGCGGATGGGTGGTGAGGACCAGGCGGCCGGCGCTGGCAACGGTCAGCGCGTCGCGATGCCGGGAGGGCACCGCCATCCGGCCTTTCGCGTCCAGGTTCAGCGCTGTTGCCCCTTGAAACACCGGTCTCCCCCTCGTTCTTGGCGGCGCGGGGAAACCGATGTTTCCCACAAATCACCACGTTCTCCCACTTTAAGGCAAGTTTTCAGGAGGGTCAAGCGGAATTTCTGTCTTTTTTCTTGACGGGACAAGGACTTAGGAGGGGTTTTGGTCGCTAATTTCAAGAAATTTTTCCTTTAAAAATCAATAAACCAAAAATGGAAGTGAAAGTGACTTGTGAAGATCGCCGGCTACGGTGGCGCCGAGTGGGGCCCCAGCAGCTGTCACCAGCCGCCGACAGTTGGCCGCCAGGCGGTCCCGGCTCACGATTCGGGCGTCCCAACAACAGGGGTCAGGCCATGCTCGTGCCATTCGAAACGACCAGGGCAGCGGAAGAAGAGCGGCAGGCGGACAGCATCGGCATCGTGACGACGCGCGCATCGCCCGCCGCATGGATGTGGGCGGGAGCGGTGACCATGGGACTGGCCTTGCTGGCGGTCGCCGTGGCCACGTACGGCGACGTGCCGATCGCCATCATGCCGGGCTTCATCCCGACTTCGACGGTGGCGGCGATCATCGCCGACGCGCTCGTCGCCTACCTGCTGGTCGTGCACTTCTTCATCTTCCGCCAGCTGGCGATCGGCCTCGCCGCCTCCGCCTATTGGCTGCAGGCCTGCGCGGCGCTGGCATGGCTGATGTCGTTCCCGGGAGTCTTCAGCAACGACGCCCTGCTCAGTTCGGCCAGCCGGGTCGCGATGTGGCTCTCGATCTTCACCGACATCGCGTTTCCCCTGCTGATCCTGGCCGCCGTGCTCGCGCACTGGACGCGCGGCGACCGGCTGATCCCCAGGGAATACGTTCCCTTCTGCGTCCTGACGGTGTTCTGCACGCCGGTCATCGCGGTGGCCGTCGCCAACTGGTTCGGGGTGCGCCACCTGGATCTGCTGCCGGCGTTCATCCAGCAGGGCGACTTCGGCGCCCTGGCCACCAGCCCGCTGGGCGCCGTGCTGTGGGGCGCCAACATCCTCGCGCTGATCGCCGCCGCCCGGCCGGGCAATGTGTTCTTCTTGTGGCTGACGGTCTCCGTGTTCGCGGAATTCCTCGGCATGAGCCTTTGGCTCTCCGCCGGCAGCCAGCACACGCTCGAGTGGTTCGCCGGCCAGGCCGCGCATCTCGTGTCCGGGCTCATCCTGCTGGCGGCCCTGCAGTGGGAGGTCCACCAGCTCTACCCGCTGCTGGCGAAGGCCAATGAAGCGCTGTACCGCGCCTCGGTGGAGGACGGCCTGACGGGACTGTTCAACCGCGCCTACTTCAACAGCCAGCTGCAGGCCGAGCTTTCCCGGGCGCGGCGGCAGCGCCTGCCGGTATCGATCGTCATGGTCGACATCGACCATTTCAAGGACCTCAACGACCGTTACGGACACCCCTTCGGCGATCGCTGCCTGGTCAAGGTGGCCAGGCGCCTCACCGAGCAGGTGCATCGCACGGGCGATTTCACCGCGCGCTTCGGCGGCGAGGAGTTCGTCATGGTGCTGGTCGGCGCGTCCGCCAAGGGGGCGAAGGACATCGCCGAACTGACGCGCCGCCGCATCGAGCTGCTGCGCATCATGGCGCCCGCCTGCTACGGCGAGACGGTGAGCCTGACGGTCAGCATGGGCATCGCCACGCGGGAGGCCGGCGATCCGACCAACGCCGCCGCCCTGGTGGCAATGGCCGACCGGGCGCTCTACAGCGCGAAGGCGATGGGACGCAACCGCGTCTGCGTGGCCGACGTGGCCGCCGACGCCCACCCGGACGCGGGCAACGGAAGCAAGGTGGAAGTCCGCCGATAAGCCGGGTTCTGTCGAGGGCAGCCATTCCTCTGGGACCGCCGTTGCCGACGGCCTCTAGCAGCCTACCCGGAAGCGACGCGAGCAGCGTCATGGCTTCCCTATTTGGCCTTGCCCCGGATGAGGTTTGCCGTGCCGTGGACTGTTACCAGCCACGCGGTGAGCTCTTACCTCACCATTTCACCCTTGCCTGATTTCCTTGCGGAACCATCGGCGGTATCTTTCTGTTGCACTGTCTGTCGCCTCACGGCGCCCGGCCGTTAGCCGGCATCCTGCTCTATGGGGCCCGGACTTTCCTCCACGCTTGCGCGCAGCGGCTGCCTGGCGGACTTCCAACTGAATCTTAGCATCTGCGTGCTATGCTCCCCGCGACCCAAGACCGCGGACCGCGCGGGCCAATAACAAGGAGCAGGAGGATTCCCATGGGCAAGTACCGCCTCGTCACGCGCAGCGACTTCGACGGCCTGGTGTGCGCCGTGCTTCTCAAGCACCTCGACATGATCGACGACATCAAGTTCGTCCATCCCAAGGACATGCAGGACGGCAAGATCGAGATCACCGAGAACGACATCACCACCAACCTGCCGTTCGTGCCGGGCGTGCGCCTCGCCTTCGACCACCACCTGTCCGAGACCTTCCGCAATCCCGGCGAGCGGCCCAACCACATCATCTATCCCGACGCCCCCTCGGCCGCCCGCGTGGTGTACGAGCACTTCGGCGGCAGGAACAAGTTCCCCGCCGCCTGGGACGAGATGATGGCGGCGGTGGACAAGGGCGACTCGGCGCAGTTCTCGATGGAGGAAGTGCTGCACCCGAAGGGCTGGGTGCTGATGAACTTCCTGATGGACGCGCGCACCGGCCTCGGCCGCTTCCGCGAGTTCCGCATCTCCAACTACAACCTGATGATGGACCTGATCGACTACTGCAAGAACCACTCGATCGAGGACATCCTCAAGCTGCCCGACGTGGTCGAACGCGCCACCCTCTACTTCGAGCACGAGGAGAAGTTCAAGGAACAGATCCAGCGCTGCGCCACGGTGCACAAGAACCTGGTGGTGCTCGACCTGCGCGGCGAGGCGACCATCTACGCCGGCAACCGCTTCATGATCTACGCGCTGTTTCCCCAGTGCAACATCTCGATCCACGCGCTATGGGGCGTCAAGCAGCAGAACACCGTCTACGCGGTGGGCAAGTCGATCTTCGACCGCGGCTCGAAGACCAACGTCGGCGAATTGATGCTCGAGTACGGCGGCGGCGGCCATCAGGCCGCGGGCACCTGCCAGATCGACAACGACCGCGCCGAGGACGTCCTCAAGGAACTGATCGCCCGGATCAACGCGGACGGCTAGCCGCCCGTTGGCGCCGGGGCGGGCTGCGCCTGCGGCGCCTTCTGGAATCGCAGCGTGCCGTCCTTCTCCAGGAAGGAGCCGACCGGCGTGCCCGGTTCCGGCGGCGGCTCCTTGAAGGCCTGCAGGTCGCAGGTCTTCAGGTCGGTGACGTACCAGCGCCGGCCCTGCTTGATGATGAACGCCCCGGGCGCCGGGGAATACAGGTCCATCTTGAAGCCGTCCGGCGCCGCCGGCGCGAGGTCGTGGCGGCGCTGGCAGTCGGGGAAGCGCCGCACCACGAGCTGCAACTGCCACTGGCCGCTCCAGGCGTAGGGCTTGATGCGCTCGAGCGTCAGCGCCGTATCCGGGCCGTCGATCACCAGCGAGGCGGTGTCGCTGCTGCCGCAGCCGGCCAGCGCGGCCGCCGCCAGCAGCGGCACCCAGCTATTGCGCAATTTCATGCCCGTTCCTCCGCTTGCAGCTTCCATGCGATGGTTTCGCCCGCGCGCAGCGGCACCAGCGCGTCGCCCGCGACATACGGCAGCGTGTCCGGCACCTGCCACGATTCTTTCACCAGCGTGATGCTGTCCGTATTGCGCGGCAGTCCGTAGAACGCCGGGCCATGGAACGAGGCGAAGGCCTCGAGCCTGTCCAGCGCGCCGGCCGCCTCGAACGCTTCGGCGTAGAGCTCGATGCCGGCATGCGCGGTGTAGCAGCCCGCGCAGCCGCAGGCGTTCTCCTTGGTGCGGCGCGCGTGCGGCGCCGAGTCCGTGCCGAGGAAGAACTTGGGATCGCCCGATGTCGCGGCTGCGACCAGCGCCTGGCGATGCGTCTCGCGCTTGAGCACCGGCAGGCAATAGTGATGCGGCCGGATGCCGCCGACGAACAGGGCATTGCGGTTCATCAGCAGGTGGTGCGCCGTGAGGGTGGCGGCGACATTGGCGCCGGCCGCGCGCACGAAGTCCACGCCGTCCTTGGTCGTCACGTGCTCGAACACCAGCTTGAGCGCCGGGAAGTCCTTGAGCAGCGGTGCGGCGACGCGCTCGATGAAGACCGCCTCGCGGTCGAACACGTCGACCGCCGGGTCGGTGGTCTCGCCGTGCACCAGCAGAGGCAGCCCGGCCCGTTCCATGCGCGCCAATGCGGCGCGGCAGCGCGCCAGGTCGGTGACGCCGGCGTCCGAGTTCGTCGTGGCGCCGGCCGGATAGAGCTTGACGGCGTGGACCAGGCCCTGGGCCTTCGCCTTGTCGATCTCCTCGGGCGGCGTGTTGTCGGTCAGGTAGAGCGTCATCAGCGGCTGAAATGCGCTGCCGGCGGGCAGCGCGGCGACGACGCGCGCGCGGTAGGCAGCGGCCTGGGCGGCGGTCGTCACCGGCGGCTTGAGGTTCGGCATGACGATGGCGCGCCCGAAGCGGCGCGCGGTGTCGCCGATGACGGCCGACAATGCCGCACCGTCGCGCAGGTGCAGGTGCCAGTCGTCCGGACGGGTCAGGGTCAGGGTTTGCATGGCCGCGATTCTATCCGCCCTTCAAATCGATGGCCCGGCGGTACAGGTCGTTCTTGTGCGCCCCGGTGATCGCCGCGGCGAGCTTGGCCGCCTGCTTCACCGGCAGTTCCTCGAGCAGCGCCTTGAGCACGCGCTCGACCTCGGCGTCCAGGCCGGTGCGCGGGGGCGGTCCGGACACGACCAGCACGAATTCGCCGCGCCGCCGGTTGGGATCGGCCGCCAGCCAGGCCGGGCCTTCGGCCAACGGCATGGCGGCCACCTGCTCGAACAGCTTCGTCAGCTCGCGCGCCACCACCAGCGTGCGACCGGGCTCCAGCACGGCGGACAGATCGGCGATGGTTTCCTCGATGCGGTGCGGCGCCTCGTAGAACACCAGCGCAGCCGGGATCGCCGACAGCTTCTCGATCTCCGTGCGGCGCGCAGTCGCCTTCGTCGGCAGGAAGCCGGCAAACAGGAAGCGCTCCAGCTTGACGCCAAGCACGGAAAGGGCCGCCATCAGTGAGGAGGCGCCCGGCACGGGCGTCACCTGGATGCCATAATCGGCGGCGTGGCCGACCAGGTGCGCGCCCGGATCGGAGAAGACCGGCGTGCCGCAATCGGAGATCAGCGCCAGGTGCAGATTGTTTTGGAACATGCGCATCATCAGGCTGGGGACCAGCTCGACTTCGTTGTGCTCGTTGAGCGGGATGAGCTCTTTGTCCTTGATTTCCAGGCGTTTGAGCAGAATGCTGGCCTCTTTGACCTCCTCGCAGATGATCGCGTCCGCCGCGCGCAGGGTCTCGATGGCGCGCAGGGTGATGTCGGAGGGGTTACCGATGGGGATGGCGACGATGGAAAGTAG